>JAOUFU010000007.1 GCA_029858035.1 Phycisphaerae bacterium | reverse complement strand
TGCCTCTGGCACCAGTGAAATCCGAACGGTCCCGTCTTCTCTCAGACATACTATACCCATCGGTTCTACTCTCAAACGCCACAGCGTTAACATCTTCTTCAAAGTAAATCTGCAAATCCGTTATGAATATCTGCTTTCTCTCCTTGCGGGGAGTCTTCAAAACTGTTTCTACATCACCGGCGGCAAAAGCTGTATAAAGCTCACCCTGTTCCGGACTGTTTTTCTCGTTCGGCAAAGCTGAAAGTATGATTTCTGTTAAAAGCGGAACAACATTACGATAATTAAAAACTTCAAATTCCTTTTGTATCATTGCTTCATAACCCGAACCTGCGCTTTTTTCAGCTTCGGTCTTGCTTTTGGCCTGCCGGGCATCCTCAATAATTATGGTATGTTCCTGTCGAATATCTGATTTATCAGCATAAGTGGCCTTGTCGAAAAGCGCTCGCGCAAAGGCCAGAACCGACACTAACAGTATCAAACCCGCTGCCGCTGTAAAGTACCGTGCTTTACTTGCCCAGGCCATTGACCTGGCAATGCCGCGTGGAAGTAAATTGCTTTCTATCCTGCCCAGATCCAAGCCCTGCAAACCAAGCCCATAAACAATACCAAAATCGCTCACACTCTCGTGAAATTTTGCCACCGACACACCTGAGCTTATCACAAGCTTCTTAAATGAATCCGGCCTCTCAACTGGTATTTCCACTGTCTGCTGCAGGTACTTGAGCAGCCCACGCATCTTCGTCCCGCCGCCGAGAGCAATAATCTTCGTCAATTTAGTGTTCGGGTTGGAAGTTCTGTAAAAACCCAGTGACCGCTGGACTTCAGTTGCCAAATCCGTAAAGACAGGGCGCATCGCCTGGAATATTTGCCGCGCATATTTGCTCATTGGAGCCGTGCGTTTGAGTTTCTCAGCTTTTTCAAAATTAAGTTTAAATGTATCCGCTATCGCCCTTGTAAAGGCATTACCTCCTATAAGAATACATCTTTGCCATACAGTCGAACTTGTGCAGACAACCAAATCTGTGTTTTCCGCGCCTATGTTGATAACAACGGTAGCTTCATAATCGGAATCGACCAAATCCGCACGGTCGTACAACACGTAGTTATAAAGAGCCATCGGTGCCATCTGAACATAACCAACCTGTATATTTTCCCGGCCAAAGTGTTCCAGCGCCGAATTAACAACTTCATTCTTTATAGCAAAGATACCCACTCTCTTTTCAGTGCTGTCCGCCTCCGTCATCAACTGCCAGTCCCACTGAACATCATTGATATCAAAAGGAATCTGTTGAACTGCTTCGAACTTTACTATCTCAGGAATCCGCTTCTCCTCCACAGGCGGAAGATTCACAAAACGGGCAAAACTGTTCTGGCTCGGAACAGAAATAATTACATCATCTTTGCCCAAATTGTTTTGCTCTACAAACTGACGAAAACTTAACGCAACCAGCTCGTCCCTTTCTGCAGCCCTTACTCCGGCCCCGGTTACAATTTTACCGTGTTGGATATGGTCGAAGCCGATCACCTCAACAACGTCTCCCACAGCGCTTAAGTGCAATGCTTTTAGCGAATTACTACCTATATCTATTGCCCAAACCGCATTGGATTTAGACGCCATAACAAACCTCCTGCATAGTGCTTAGCTCATACCTGTGAGTCTGTTATTTATGAACCACCAACTATGAACTCAATCAGCTTGTAAATCTATTTTAACAAATATATTATACCTTATTATGAAAACTTTTTCCATAAATACTCTTGGCTGCAAAGTCAATCAGTACGAAAGCCAGCAGATTCGCCAGATGCTCGAACAGTTCGGACTCAGTAAGGCCGAAACGGCCGGAAAATCCGACCTGGTTGTTATCAATACCTGCTGTGTAACTCATACTGCATCTGCAAAGAGCAGGCAAAACATCCGAAAAGCCCAAAAGCTTAGTCCTGACGCCGTTATCATTGTCTCTGGCTGCCTGCCAACCGTACAAATAGACGAACTCAACAATACCGGTGAAAACGTCCATTTTATTAATCATCGAGATAGCCTGCCCGCCACTTTAGCTCGAATAGTGGGTGCTAAAAACCTTTCCTCCGGTTCAAAAAACCATAGTCCATCCAATAATTTGGCTGATCAACTAAAATTGCCCCAATTAACCGCTTTTAAAGGCCATACAAGGGCCTTTCTAAAGATTCAAGATGGCTGTGACGGATTTTGTTCCTACTGTATTGTACCTAAAACACGCCCTTTTGTCCATAGCAAACCGCCTGAAATCGTTCTCAAAGAGGCGCAAGCACTTGTCAAAGCAGGACATAAGGAAATCGTAGTAACTGGAATATTTCTCGGTGCTTACGGCCAAAAAAGCGTCAGACGAAAAACCTGGCCAAGTCAGCTAAACGACAAATTGCCCGAAATACTCGATAAAATGGCCAAAATACCCAATCTTGCAAGGATAAGACTTAGTTCACTGGAGCCAACCGACGTAACGTCACGATTACTCGATATCTTATCAAAAAACCGTAACATCATGCCACATCTCCACTTATCGCTCCAGTCAGGTTCAAATGCCATCCTGAAAAGGATGGGCCGGCAATACGGAACCGATGAATTTAGAGATAAGGTCAGGTCGATTAAATCCCGGCTCGACAGGCCCGCCATAACTACTGATATAATCGTCGGTTTTCCCGGCGAAACCGATGAAGATTTTGAGCAAACTGTAAATTTAGTGAAAGACGTCGGATTCGCAAAAATGCACATTTTCAGCTTCTCGCCGCGTAAAGACACCGCCGCTGCAAATATGCAACATACTGTAGATAATAGAATTATAAAGCAAAGAATACGAATATTGCGTGATTTGAACACTGAACTGGCCAGCAAATTTCGCCAGCAATTTCTCGGCGAAATCGCCACAGTTTTAACAGAAAACAGTAATCAGCCTCCCTACGGTCGAAGCGAAAGATATTTTATGGTATATCTCGAAAAAGAGGCAAAAAAACTGGAAAAAAATCAACTATTAAGGGTGAAATTGATCCGAAATGCTGAAAATGGGATGATCGGCAAGCTTGACCGCCAAAAAAACGGCTAAAATTTCAGAAAATATGGGAAATATTCACAAAATTTTATACAAAAAACACTTTTTTTTCGACATTGTTTTAACATCGTACACCTCTGCCACTCCCAACTGCTGCGACTGTATTATCAAAGAGTTATCCATGATACAATTAAATGATTCAATTGAATGCATGTACCAGAATTTGGATAAAAGATGAGTGAAACAAAATTACTCCTGAACGCATACTATGAAGCCCTGCATGAAAGGCTGGAAGCAAATAAGGATCTCTTGACCGCACAAATAGAAAGGCTCCTGCAAGCCGAGTTTGAAAACCGCGACTTTGGCAGCATCAACCAGGAAAAATACAATGCGTACAGGAACGCCTGCCTGGCATTTATCGATGAACGAATAGAAATGTACAATCCAATCGGCATTCAATACACGTTTGATAGCACCGGAAGACGGCAGGCCTTTGAATTAGAGTTACAGCTTAACTTTTACGACAGCCGTGCCGAATTCAAGGCCTTGGTAGAAGCTGCCAAAAGCAAAGCACAACCAGATATGGGCGAGCAGGAATTGCGGGAACTGGCCGTTGATCTCATTAGCGAAGTCGGCGCCTTCCCGGATAAAAGCATTATCTCCGCTTACAAGGCCGGACCGGCTCTCAGCAAGCTGCCCGACTACATAACTGCAAGGGCCATCGAAGAAATCGTCACGTCAACATAAGTTCCACCTCACTTACAAAGCGATTTTCATTTCTGTTTAAAAAAGCTCTCTGTTGCTTATAACAAGCTAATCCGTTATCATTGGAAGCTGGTTTTATATACGATATTGTAGCCGCCAACTGCGGGAACTACTTATGAAGATTATGATTAAAGCCACTTTAGTCGTCGTCATCGTTGGACTTTGTTTAATCCTCGTGGCGATAATAGTCAATCAGCCTGATTCTGCTGACAAGAAAACTTTAAAAGAGTTTACACAACAACAAATCGCCTTCACGGACCAAAATAATTGGCCTATGTTTCGCGGCGGACAAAGCCTTCTCGGCACAGCAACCGGGACATTACCGGACTCACTGCAGCTTATCTGGAAATTCAAAACAGGTGGAGATATCAAATCATCCCCGGCAATCAACGACGGCTTTGTTTTCATCGGCTCGGCGGATGCAAATGTTTATGCAATCAATTTAGAAAATGGACACAAGGTCTGGGCATACCCTACCGGCGGCTCCGTCGAAGCGACGCCTTGTATTGTCGATGGCTCCGTTTTCGTTGGCTCATCCGACAGCTTCCTGTATGCTCTTGACGCAAAAACCGGCTCACTTAAATTCAAATATGAAACAGAAAGCCAAATACTTGGAGCTGCCAATTGGACCCGCTCACCAGACGGCCAAAGCATCTGGATACTTGTAGGCAGCTACGATAATATCCTTTATTGCCTGGATTCAGCCAATGGCCGGCTTATGTGGAAATATGAAACAGATAACTACATAAATGGCTCACCTGCGGTTGGCGGCGGAATTGTTGCATTCGGCGGCTGTGATGCAAAGATTCATATTGTGTCCCTGGCTGACGGCAGCGAAATTAAACAAATTGACACCGGGTCATTCATCGCTGCTTCTGCTGCAATCTCCGAAGGCCGAGTCTATGTAGGCAATTACGATAATGTATTCATCTGCGCTGATATTGCTTCCGGTAAAATCCTGTGGAAATATACCGACGCAGATTCCCCGTTTTTTTCCTCGCCCGCAGTTGGCCCAAATGTCATTGTGCTCGGATGCAGGGATAAGCTTGTGCATTGCATTGATCGAAGTAATGGGAAAGTAGTTTGGACGTTTCAGACACTCGGTGAAGTTGACAGTTCACCGGTCATCTGTGGAGGCAAAGTCATTGTCGGCTCAGAAGATGGTCGGCTTTATATGATAAGGCTTTCCGATGGCAGCAAAGTTTGGTCGTATGAAATCGGCCAGCCTGTTACTTCTTCGCCGGCTATTGCTAACGGAATGGTTATTGTCGGTAGTGATGATGGTTACTTGTATGCGTTTACTGCCAGGCGATAAAACCGGAGTGCAGACTTATGAGAGTTTTTCATATTACACCGGGGACGGGAGACAGCTTCTATTGTGAAAATTGTGTACGCGATACGGCCCTGGTTACAGCGATGCGCAATCTGGGCCACGATGTCGTAATCATTCCTATGTATTTGCCGATGCAAGGTGACAAAAATGAGCCGGTCGGCAACGCACCGATTTTTTTCGGCGGCATCAATGTATACCTTCAGCAGAAATCGGCGTTTTTTCGAAAGACGCCTCGCTGGCTCGACCGTATCTTTGACTCACCGAAACTCCTTG
Organism: Phycisphaerae bacterium; assembly: GCA_029858035.1. Taxonomy (GTDB): domain Bacteria; phylum Planctomycetota; class Phycisphaerae; order Sedimentisphaerales; family Anaerobacaceae; genus CS2-K091. The sequence continues at coordinate 26,390 of JAOUFU010000007.1, read as the reverse complement.
GCTGGCTGGCTCGAAAAGCAAAAATGACAAGTGCCGGCGATTTAGCGGAAACCACAATATCGATGTTGCGTGGAGAACATGGACGACAGGTAAAGGAATTAAACCGCCTCATCGAATGGCTGGACTCACAGGACAACAAGCCCGACATCGTGTGCCTGTCCAATATTCTACTAACAGGCCTGGCTAAAAGTATCAAGGCAAAGCTCGGCGTCCCGATTGTATGCCTGCTGCAGGATGAAGATGACTTTCTGGATGGATTGAAATCGCCGTATAAGAAGCAGGCATGGCAAATGATTGCAGAGTGTTCGAGGGATGTAGATGCATTTATCGCCGTGAGTAAATACTTTGCCTCTGTTATGCAGCAAAGACTGCAACTGAGTGCCGATCGAGTGCATGTCGTGTATTCGGGTATTTCGTTGGATGGCTACGAATCACTGCAAGCTGAACCGAAGATACCAACGATTGGTTATCTTTCACGGATGTGTCCTGAAAGAGGTTTGGATACGTTAGTTGATGCTTTTCTTATACTTAAGAACAATGAAAATTTGAAGAAAGCCAGATTGCGCATAGCAGGTGGTAAGAGCGGTAATGATGAAACATTTATAAATCGTACTCGGCAAAAGCTTGCCTCTTGTGGTTTTATTGATGATGTCCAGTTTCTAACGGCTTTCGATCGCGATACCAAGCTCGCGTTTTTCCAATCACTTTCTTTGTTGTCGGTACCCGAAAAGCGACCAATCGCTTACGGCTTATATGCAATTGAAGCCCTTGCGGCAGGTGTGCCGGTAGTTGAGCCGAAAAGTGGTGCATTTCCTGAATTATTAGACATTACAGGCGGAGGCGTATTGTATAAGCCAAATAGTGCCGCAGCCCTTGCCGAAGCGATGCAGCCTCTGCTGCTTGACCCAGACTATGCACGGAAATTGGGAAAACAGGGCAAAAAACAGGTTTTTCAGAAATTCAATGTAGAGCAAACAGCTAAAGACTTGATGCGTATATATCAAATAACTGTGCAGCAGTCTCCATAAAAGGATAACGATGCTTGAACTTATTAACGTGTCAAAAGATTATCAGTCACCGGCAGACACCGGCAGCGTTTCTGTCTTGAAGGATATAACACTAAAAATCGAGAAAGGCCGGTCCGTCGCGATAGTTGGCCCCTCCGGCTGCGGCAAGAGTACGCTGCTTAACATCATTGGTGCCCTCGACCGCCCTACTGTGGGCCGGGTTTTGTTTGACGGTATCGACCTGGCTAAAGCCGGCGATATTGAACTTGCCGGAATCCGAAACAGCGAAATAGGTTTTGTTTTTCAGTTGCATCATCTATTGCCACAGTGTACGGTCCTCGAAAATGTAATAGTGCCGACTCTTGCGGGCAAAAACCGCTTCTTGAGGAAAGAGGTTGAGGAAAGGGCTGTAAGTCTGCTGGAGCGTGTCGGTCTTAAAGACTGGATGCTCCATCGGCCGGGTCAGCTCTCCGGAGGTCAGCGCCAGCGGGTAGCGGTTGTCAGGGCTTTGATTAATCAGCCAAAGCTCCTGCTCGCCGACGAACCGACCGGCTCACTCGATGAGCACGCTGCACAAAACATAGCTGAACTGCTCGTCGAGTTAAACCAAAGTGAAAAGGTTACTTTGATTCTCGCCACGCATTCTATCAAGCTCGCAGAGCACATGGGCCAGGTTTTGGAATTGAGTAACGGTATGTTGATAGATGGGGCAACCTCGAAATGAACTTGTTAGGTCTCGTTAAAAGAAGTCTCCTCTTTTATTGGAGGACGAACCTCGGTGTCCTGCTGGCTGTCATGACCAGCACAGCTATATTGACAGGCGCCCTTCTCGTCGGGGACTCGGTCCGCCACAGTCTCAGAATGATGATGACAGCCCGGCTGGGCAAAACGAAGCTCGCTCTTGCTGCAAACAACCGCTTCTTTACAGCCGGATTGGCGGATGAACTCGCCCAAAAGCTTAATACAAACGTCGCCCCTGTGCTGTATTTGCGAGGTATTGTTGCAAACGGCGACGGCACAAAACGAGCAAACAAAATTTCGGTACTCGGTCTGGACAACCGCTTTTTTAGTCTTGGCCCGGGTAAAAATCCCTTTGGCGACGATTTCAGCGAAGGGATTGTCCTTAACGAGTCTCTGGTCGCAAGGCTTGGCGTTACAGTCGGCGATGAAGTTGTACTGCGAATTGAACAGCCGGCCCTCATGTCGCGTGATATCCCCATTACACCGGATTCGGATTTGTCCGTTGCTTTTCGACTTGTCGTTAAGGCTGTGGCAGGTGAGTCCGAGTTTGGACGTTTCAGTCTGCAGGCCAATCAAATTCCCTCTTTGAATGCATATGTCCCCATTAAGTGGCTCCAGGAAAAACTCGACCGCACCGAACAAGCTAACGTCCTCTTGGTCGCCGATGATGCAAATGACAGTCTAACGGTTGAAAGAGCAAATGAAGCTGTCCGCAAATCCTGGCGGCTCGCCGACTCTGGTCTTGAACTGCGCAAACTGGACAAGCGAAACGTCTTAGAGCTCCGCAGCAGGCGGATATTTATTGACGAGCCCTTGACAGAGGCGGCAATGAATGCAAGAGACGGTGCCGTGGGAGTTCTAACTTACTTTGTCAACGAATTGCGCTGCGGTGACAGGACAACACCCTATTCGATGGTAACTGCAATAGGAAAGTCGGCGGATTCCAATAGCTTTATCCCAATGGATATTCAGGATGACGAAATCATCATCAACCAATGGCTTGCCGACGACCTTGGCGCTGATGTAGGTGATTCGCTTGAACTGACCTATTTCGTCGTCAGCCCGATGAGAAAACTCGACCAGAAAACAACTCCCTTCAGAATTCGCCGAATCCTGCCTATGCAGGGCCTCGCAATCGATCCGTGCTTAATGCCGGATTTTCCGGGCCTGGCAGACGCTGATAATTGCAGGGATTGGGACCAGGGCATCCCGATAGACCTTGATAAGATACGCAAGCTCGACGAGGATTATTGGGACAAGTTCGGCGGCACACCGAAAGCGTTTATCACACTCAAGGCAGGTCAGAGAATATGGGCCAACAGGTACGGAAACCTAACAGCCATACGTTACCCTTTGGCTGTTAAATCCGACAACGAAATCAAAGAAAATATAAATGCAAAGATATTAAAAGCGGTTGATCCGGCTTCAATAGGACTGTACTTTCAACCCGTCCGGGCACGTGGCATCAAAGCAGGCAATCAAGCGACTGACTTCGGCCAGCTTTTTCTGGGCTTTAGCTTCTTTCTCATTATAGCCGCCCTGGTCTTGATGAGTCTTATCTTTGTATTCGGTGTTGAAAACCGCACTGAGCAGGTCGGAATATTGCTGGCCGTGGGTTTTCCACCTAAGTTAGTAAGGCGGTTGCTATTTGTTGAAGGTGGGATATTGGCGCTGCTTGGCGCAATTGCAGGAACTGCTGCGGGCCTGCTTTATACCAAGGCCATGATTTACGGACTCGCGACGCTCTGGCGGGTAGCGGTGAGTGGTTCGTCAATACAGTTTCATGCAAAATCGGTTACATTATTTGTGGGTGCTTTATCAGCAGTAGCCGTTTCCCTTATCGCAATATGGCTCACTTTACGTAAGCAGGTTTCCCGGCCGGCCCGCGAGCTCCTTGTTGGCGAATTGAAATGGCAATTTTTTGCATACGGGCCACTCTCAAAACGAAGGATTGGCCTGTGGATAGCGGCACTCGCAGCAGCTTCGGCGGCAGTGCTGCTGGTTGTTATGAGCACAGGTGAAAGCGGCGCTGCAGCGGGCGCGTTTTTTGGGGCCGGGGCTTTGCTTTTGATAGCCGGACTTGGTATAATCCGGTTTTTACTGAGATTATTGACAGACAGTTGGAGTAAACCTTTGGCATCACTGGCCGGTTTGGGATTGCGAAACTCAACGAGGCGAAGCGGACGAAGCCTGGCGGTCGTTGGACTGCTTGCTTGTGGAATTTTTCTGGTCATAGCTGTAGGGGCGAACAGACATGACCCCCTGGCTGATGCCCACAAGCGGGATTCAGGTACGGGAGGCTTTGCTATATTCGGCGAATCCGCTATCGGCGTTTTGCATGATTTGAACAGCAAGGCCGGACGTAAATCGCTCGGGCTCGATGTTAGCGAGCTTGAAGATATCAAGGTCGTCCAATTGCGACTCCACCAGGGTGACGATGCAAGCTGTTTCAATTTGAACCGGGCCCAGACACCTTCCCTGTTGGGTTTGCAGCCGGAGCAAATTCGAAATGCCTTTCGGTTCACCGACACAATTGAAGATGCCCGGAAAGAAAATGGCTGGCAACTACTTAACCGCAATCTGGGCGAGGACGTTGTGCCTGCAATTGGAGATAATGCGACCATTGTGTGGGCACTTGGCAAATCCGTCGGCGATGAGCTCGAGTACACCGACGAAAAGGGCCGAATATTTCGGCTGCGAATCGTGGGAATGCTGAAGAATTCGATCCTGCAGGGAAATTTAATCATTGCTGAAGACAAGTTTGTCGAGCGATTCCCGTCAGAAAACGGCTACAGAATGTTTCTCATCGATGCTGACGCTGAAAAAGCTGATAAGGTAATGGAAATACTTTCCGCCGGATTGACAGATTATGGACTGGCCCTGACCCCGGCGCCCCGGCGACTGGCCGAGTTTAGTGCCGTTGAGAATACATATCTATCGATATTCCAATTGCTTGGCGGCTTAGGCCTTATTCTCGGCAGCCTCGGACTTGGACTGGTAGTCCTGCGAAACGTGCTTGACAGAAGGGGTGAGCTTGCAATGATGAGGGCTGTGGGATTTAATAAAGCTGAGCTTAAGCGGATGGTGTTTTATGAACATGGCGGACTCATGCTGGCCGGTTTGGCCTGCGGGGTCATTGCCGCACTCGTTGCTGTTGGTCCTGTCTTAAGTTCGGCGGCGGCACAAGTGCCCTTTTTGTCACTGGCACTGATAATCCTTGCTATCGGAATCAGTGGGCTGGTGGCGATATGGATGGCGACAGTATTTGCGCTCAGTGGGAAGTTAATGGAGGCGTTAAGGAATGAATAAGTGCTACTATAGGATACTGGAGTCCCCCTGACGAGTACGTTATGAGAGAATCTATTATCGCAAGATTAATTCCGGTCGCATTAGTTATTGTGGGTGTAGTATCATTATACCTATGGCTGAAGCGCGACGCAGCAGCCCGGTTTACACATCGTCTCCCCATCCCCGACAACATCCTGCAGGCATCTTCGGATGAGAATGGTGAAGGGCCGATTCGCGGCGAATTGCTCCGGTTCGATGGTGTACCGGCGGATTTACCCGGTGCCTGGCCGCGATTCAGAGGGGCCGGCTTTGATGCCATAAGCACTGAAAAAGTTGCCCTCGCACAAACCTGGAGCCCGGACGGGCCGGCGGTCCTCTGGTCTATTGACGTCGGAGAAGGCTATGCCGGTGCGGCAATCCTGGCCGGCAGAGTTTACCTTATGGATTATGACCGGCCAAAAGAGGCCGATGTTATTCGATGCCTGTCCCTTGAGGATGGCAAAGACATCTGGCGGTATTCTTATCATATCAAGGTAAAACGCTGGCATGGCATGAGCCGAACGGTGCCCGCAGTAACAGAAAAATATGTCGTTGCATTGGGACCGAAATGTCACTTAACATGTCTCGATTCACAGACGGGACAGTTCCGCTGGATGCTGAATCTGGTCAGAGACTTTAACTGCACTGTACCCGACTGGTACGCCGGACAGTGTCCACTCATTGACGACGGCAAGGCGATAATTGCTGTCGGCGGTGATACACTGATGATGGCAGTGGATTGTAATACGGGTGAAATTGTATGGAGAAGTCCCAATCCCAACGGTTGGTTGATGACGCATTCCTCTGTAATACCGGCCGAATTTAAGGGCACACGCATGTATGTTTATTGCGCCAGCGGAGGAGTCGTAGGCATTTCGGCAGAGGATGGAAGCATTTTGTGGGAAATCAACGATTGGAAGATTCGTGTTGCAAATGTTCCATCCCCTGTAGTGACAGGTGACGGCTTGATTTTTCTATCGGGAGGATACCAGGCCGGAAGCATGATGCTGCAATTAAACCGGGAAAACGGCACAATAAACGCACAGCCGACTTTTAGGCTCGAACCGGAGGTGTTTGGCTCGGAGCAACAAACTCCTATTTTCTATGATGGACACATTTACGGAATTCGGCCCGACAAGCTGTTGACCTGCCTTGACTTGAACGGGCAGGTTGTGTGGACCAGCCCGGGCACCCATCGTTTTGGTTCTCGCGGACTTGGTCCTTATATGATCGCTGACGGCAAGATATATATTATGAATGACGAAGGTGTGCTGACTCTGGCAAAGGCGACGCCGGCCGGCTATGAACAGCTTGCTGAAGCGAAAGTGCTGGATGGACCGGAATCATGGGGGCCTATGGCCATTGCTTCCGGCAGATTGATTTTGCGTGATATGAACCGAATGATATGTCTCGACGTCACCGGCCAATAGCCGGGTGACATTGAAGACAGGGTTTGTTTCTGTTACAATGAATTGCTTTAAAATTTGGATGTGAAAATTGAGAAGATATCAAAATGAAAACGCGATTAGGAACAACAAACATTAAAATATTAGTAGCAGTGTTTATTGCCATTGCTATTGGCGTTGTTGCTATTGTAAAGCTCGATACAACGGGTAAAAAGGGCAGCGGCCTTGGTGAAGAGTTCACTTACGATCTTGAGAAACTGGGCATAATTGACCCTAATCTGATTCTTTATAAAGAGCCGGCCCCGGCAATTGATACCGGTTTTTCCGAATCCCAAAGTATCGCAGTGGCGCCTGACGGATCAATCTATATAGCCGGAGATAAAGCCATTCGGTTTTTTGCAGAAAGTGGCAATTTGCTTGGCGAGATAAAACTTGCTGATATGCCGATGTGTTTGACCGTGGCCGGTGACGGAAAGATTTATGTCGGAATGAAGGACCATGTCGAAATCTATGACGGCCAGGGAAAAAGGCTGGCAACATGGCAGAACCTGGGTAATGATGCGGTCTTGACCAGCATCGATGTTTCAAAAAACGATGTGTTTGTTGCAGATGCGGGTAATCGAATTGTTTACCATTTCAATACAACAGGAAACTTAATCAACCGTATCGGTGGCAAAGATAAAGATAAAAAGATTTCCGGTTTTTTCATTCCCAGTCCTCATTTCGACCTTGCAATTGGTAACGATGGACTGCTGCGAGTGGCCAATCCCGGAAACCATCGAATTGAGGCTTACACGTCTGAAGGTGACCTCGAGTTTTCGTGGGGTACGTTTTCAAACGTAAACATCGAAGGTTTTTGCGGCTGCTGCAATCCGGTGAACTTTGCCATACTCGCCGATAAAAGCTTTGTCACCTGTGAGAAGGGCCTGGTACGCGTCAAGATCTATGACCAGGATGGAGTTTTCACCGGCGTAGTAGCCGGTTCCAAACAATTAACCGGCAAAGCCGGCCGAATTTGCAGTACTCCCGCAGAGTGCCAGTCGAGAGCTTTTGATGTCGCCGTTGACGCTCACGAGCGAATTTTCGTACTCGATACAAATAAGAACGTAGTGAGAATATTCACTAAGATTAAGGAAGAATAATGAACAGGCGTTCGGGAGGGGTCCCCAAACGCCAAAGAACGCGTTTGGGGGTCCCCGGACAAGTACAAAGCCGTCGACAACTGCTTGCAGTAGCCTTACGATACGCAACTGTAGGGCTGTTTGGAGCGGCTGGTGCCTCTGTTATTTCCAGACGACGCAGATTAGCACGAGAGGGTAAATGTATTAACGACGGAGTTTGCCGGGGCTGTGAAGTTTTAAAGACGTGCAGCCTGCCTCAGGCTTTGTCGGCAAAAGAAATTTTAACGGATTAAGACAATGACGGAAAATAAAAACGATATTAACAGGCGCCATTTCCTGAGGAGCAGTCTCTGGGCGGCAGGTTTAACCGGTCTCGGCGCTGCCGCAGGCTTTCTGAGCAGAAAGACCCATGCACGAAATACCGTCTGGCAAATCGATCCCGAAATATGTGTTGCCTGCGGTAACTGTGCCACGTATTGCGTATTGGAAGAATCGGCGGTAAAATGTGTACACGCCCACGCAATATGTGGATACTGTAGAATCTGTTTCGGCTTTTTCGGACCCGAACCCGCCGATATCAACGAGGCCGCAGAAAATCAACTTTGCCCAACAGGCGCCATTATTCGCAAATACATGAAAGACGATCACCCCTATTACGAGTACACCATCGACGAACCCCTTTGTATGGGTTGCGGCAAATGTGTCCTGGGCTGTAATACTTTTGGAAACGGCTCACTGTTTCTTCAGGTACGCCACGACCGCTGTTTGAATTGTAATGAGTGTTCAATTGCCGCTGCTTGTCCTTCGGGTGCATACAAGCGGGTTCCTGCAGACAAGCCTTACCTGCTTAAAAAGGTGGACACCGTTAGAAATTCCGAAACAGACCAGACTCATCTCAGCAAAAAGGAAAAGAGGATGATTTCTAAAAAGGCAAGAAGATTTTCTAACGGGGTGGACAGCGCTTAATGATACGTTTTGCTTATATAATAATCGGCATAGCAGTCTTGCTGCTTTCATCCGGTATTGCATCGGGATTTGAACGTTTTCCCCCGCCGGATTTTGAGAGCGGCTACGTGCTGCCGAGCCCTGCCACGCCCAATCCCCGACAGGACATCTATGAATATGTAGATACAATCGTGCTTTTGACCGCGCTTAGTTTGTCTTCATATTTGGTTTTGAAAAAACGCCGACGACGGTTTATATTTGTTCTTAGTGTCCTTTCACTGTTCTATTTCGGCTTCTGGCGGGAAGGCTGCGTATGTCCCATAGGGGCAATTCAAAATGTCGCCTTGTCCGTTTTTGACAAAGACTACGCTGTGCCCGTTGCAGTGATGATGTTTTTCCTGCTGCCGCTTGTATTTACACTCTTTTTCGGAAGGACCTTCTGTGCGGCCGTATGTCCCCTTGGAGGTATACAGGATGTGGTGCTAATGCGCCCCGTCTCAGTGCCCCAATGGCTGGAAAGTGGGCTGCGCTTGTTCGCCTATGTGTACCTGGCGGCAGCGGTCCTTTTCGCAGCCACCGGCAGCGCTTTTATTATATGCAGATATGACCCGTTCATCTCCTTCTTCCGTTTGAGCGGAAACTTCAACATGTTGGTACTCGGCGTATGCTTTTTGTTCGTAGGCTTGTTCATAGGACGTCCATATTGCCGGTTCGCGTGTCCCTATGGCGTAATCCTGAGGCAGCTTTCGCGTATCTCGAAATGGCGAGTTACTATTACCCCTGATGACTGTATAAAATGCAGGCTTTGCGAAGATTCGTGCCCCTTTGGTGCTATCAAAATCCCTACTGAAGACTGGCCAGCGCACGATTATAATAAAAGTAAAAGAAGACTCGCGTTTCTGATTATTCTTCTGCCCATATTAGTCCTGTCATTTGGCTGGATCGGATCCATACTTCGACCAGTCACATCACGGGTACACGCCACAGTCAGGCTCGCTGACCGCATATACCTCGAAGAAACAGGCCGGGCCGAAGATACCACAGACGCCAGTGACGCCTTTAGAGCAACCGGCAAAGACATCAAAAAGCTTTACGCCGAAGCTTTGGCCATCCAGGCAAGGTTCGGACTCGGAGGCTGGCTTTCCGGAGGATTTGTCGGTCTCGTCATTGCCCTAAAGCTGATAGGCATGTCTCTCAGACGCCAACGGACAGATTACGAAGCCGACAGGGCGGGATGCATGGCATGTGGTCGATGTTTCGAATATTGTCCAAAAGAGCATTCTAAACGCAAACAAGCGAAAGAAACGATGGGTGGAAGTCGATGAAAACTCCGATTGACGATACACATAAACCTACATCCGGAAATACTGCTAAGCTGACAAGTCAATGGTATCACACCGCAGTCGCCGCTGCGGTCATCGGTGGCGTATTTTCTCTTATCGTCCTTGAACTCATGCTCTTCAATTACTTTCAGAGGACGGTCGCCGAACCTAAGCGAACGGAAAGGTGGGAGGCCCTCAAAATACAACTTCGCCAACAGACCGATGACCGGCAGCTTATATCGAAGATTCAGGAGCTGGATCCCCGGAGCATTGTCGACCCCAACCGGGCAAAAGAGCTGGAGGTTCTCAAAACAGAATTTCGTGACAATCCTGACGACATGCAGCTCTTGTCAAAAATGCGCAATGCGTACATGCAAATCAGGCAAAACAATATTCGTGAATTGGACTTGCAGATTAGGCAAATCAGAATACGCAGATGGGACTTCTCCCAAAGAGGAAGTTACCTGCTCATGGGCGGCGTCGTGGTATTTTTGATCGGCGTCAAATCCGCCTCCGCTTACAAAAAGAAGCTGCCCGCACCCCAGCCGGCACCTGATAAACTCAACCGGCAAGTCCGCACGGCAATATACGCCCGGTGGACCGTAACCATTGGCTCTACTCTACTCGCCTCGGCAGCGATGTTCCTTGCAACCAGACCATGGATTGATTTCAGTGCGCCCGACGTGCAGGTTACTTCCTATCCTTCTATGGAGGAGATTAGAAAAAATTGGCCTCGCTTTCGCGGGCCCGGCGGACTCGGAATAAGCGCCTATACAAATGTACCTGCAAGTTGGAACGGCAAGACAGGTGAAGCCATTTTATGGAAAAGCAAGGTGCCCCTGCCCGGCCACAACTCCCCCATCGTCTGGGGCGACCGCGTCTTCGTCACCGGGGCCGACCCAAATGTGCGCCAAGTATACTGCTTCGATGCACTTTCGGGAAACCTTCTGTGGAATCGTGGCGTGAAAAGCGCACCGCAAGGAAAACCTCTTGAGGTGATGGAGGAGGATGGGCCTGGCTATGCCGCACCAACCGCTGTGACGGATGGTCGCCGGATTTGCGCCATTTTTCCAACTGGAGATGTTGGCTGTTTTAACTTCGATGGTAAGAATCTCTGGACACGAAATTTAGGCACACCTGACAGTGGGTATGGATATGCAGCTTCACTTGCGATGTATCGAAATCTGCTGTTGATTCAATATGACCAGGGGGGCGCAGAAGACGGATTGTCGAAATTAATAGCTTTAGATACTTTTACCGGCCGCACTGTCTGGGAAACAAAACGGCCCGTCCCGAATTCATGGTCCTCGCCCATTGTAGCCGAAATTGGAAATCAACATCAGATAATTACCTGCGCTGACCCCTGGGTTATAGCGTATGAGCCCAACGGCACAGAACTTTGGCGGGCGAAATGCCTGGGTGGTGAAATTGCACCATCGCCAATTTACGCCGCCGGGCGGATATTTGCCATAGAACCCTATTCCACACTGGTTGCCATAAAGCCGGACGGCCGCGGTGACGTTACTAAAACCCATATCGACTGGAGCATTGAAGAAAATACTCCGGATATATCCTGTCCCGTCAGTAACGGCGAATTCATATTTCTGCTGACAACAGAAGGAATGCTAACCTGTTACAAAACCGCGGACGGTAAAAAGGTGTGGGAAAAAGACTTGTTAATGAATTTTCTTGCGTCCCCAAGCCTCGTCGGAGACCGCCTTTACCTGCTGAGTGAAAAGGGTGTTATGCTTATTGCTGAGATCAGCACAGAATATAAGGAGTTGGCCAAATGCCAGCTTGGCGAGAACTGCCTTGCCTCACCCGCTTTTATGGATGGCCGAATTTATATCAGAGGGCTTCAGAATCTGTACTGCATAGGAGACAAGGGTCCCCCAAAAAAACCTTGATTGGACTTGTTTAAGCTAAGAATAACTGATGAATGAGTTGGATTTAACATTTATAGACAAGGCTGTTGAGAAAATCGGCACAGGGCCGGAGAAAGTGCTTGCGATTTTGCAGGACATACAGGAACACTTTGGCTACCTTCCTACTGAAACTCTTGAGCGGGTTTGTAGCCTGACAGAAATTACGCCTGCCTCCATTGCCGGCGTTTCCACCTTCTATAACCAGTTCAGACATCGCCCGGCCGGCCGGCACATAATTCATATTTGCCTCGGTACCGCCTGTCACGTGAAGGGGGGCAACCAAATTTATGATGCCTTTCGGCGACATCTTAATATCTCCGGTGAAGAGGATACGGACTCGAAGAAACTGTTTACAGTTGAGAAAATAGCATGTCTGGGATGTTGTACATTGGCACCTGCCGTGAAGATCGGAGAAATAACGTATGGACATCTAACTCCTGATGCGGTTCCGACGGTTCTGAGTGATTTTCTAAGATACGAGGAAGCCAAAGCAAGTCATCTGCAAAAAACATATAAACCTCAAGCCGAAACAACCGACACATGCGGTGAGCTTCGAATTGGGCTGGGTTCCTGCTGTGTCTCTCGGGGCAGCGGCAAACTTCATAAGGCCCTGGAACAAGCATTGTCTCAAACAGGCATCCGGGCGGCAGTAAAGCGCGTTGGGTGTGTCGGCATGTGCTACCAAACCCCTCTGCTTGAAGTGGTCTTACCCAATAACAGGTCTTTCCTGTATGCAAGGGTCAAACCTGAGGATGCCAGAGCTATTGTGCTAAGGCACTTCAAACCCAAAAAGATTACACGAAAAATCAGAAACACCATCTCCACAACGCTCGACAAAATTTTGACCGACCAGTCATGGGAGCCGATAACACGATATTCAATTGACGTCCGGGACAAAACCGTGGCGGATTTTCTAAACAAGCAAAAGCATATTGTTACTGAATACTGCGGCTTCATCGATCCGGTTGACCTTGATGAATATGTTCAAAATGACGGATTCAACGCCCTGCAAAAGTGCGTTAAAGAATTGAGCCCTGAGCAGATTATTGACGAAATTGGCCGCGCCGGTCTCCGCGGAAGGGGTGGTGCCGGTTATCCGACACATCTCAAGTGGTCTGCCGTGCATAACACAAAATCGGAACAGAAATACGTAATCTGTAACGGTGATGAGGGAGACCCCGGAGCATTTATGGACCGGATGCTCATGGAGTCGTATCCATACCGCATTATCGAAGGTGTGGCGATAGCTGCATATTCAGTAGGCGCAAATCAGGGTTATTTTTACATTCGCGCAGAGTACCCCCTTGCAACCAAACGAATGAGTGAGGCGATCAGCAACTGCCGAAAACGTGGATTTCTTGGCGACAATATCATGGGCGGCGGTTTTTCGCTGCACCTTGAAATCGCCGCAGGGGCAGGAGCATTCGTATGCGGGGAAGAAACCGCACTTATGGCCAGCATAGAAGGACGTCGCGGTATGCCCCGGCTGCGACCGCCATATCCGGCGGTAAGCGGGCTCTGGGATCAGCCTACTCTTATTAACAATGTGGAAACCTATGCGGCGGTTCCATGGATTATGCGAAACGGCTCGGAAGCATTTGCTCAGCTTGGAACAAGTAACAGTAAGGGGACAAAGGTCTTTGCTCTGGCCGGCAAAGTAGCCAGGGGAGGACTTATAGAAGTGCCAATGGGTATCTCGATAAAAGAAATTATAGAAGATATAGGCGGAGGGATTGCAGGGGGATTGCGATTTAAGGCGGTACAGGTCGGAGGGCCGTCCGGCGGTTGTGTCCCCGTCGAGATGTCACATATCCCCGTGGACTATGAAACGCTCAAGGACGTTGGGGCAATGATGGGTTCGGGCGGTTTAGTCGCTCTGGATGAATCAGACTGCATGGTCGATATTGCACGCTATTTTCTGGAGTTTACGCAGAATCAGTCCTGCGGCAAATGTACTTTCTGCAGAATCGGGACACGACGCATGTTGGATATCCTCGAACGCCTCTGTGAAGGCCAGGGTAAAAAAACGGACATCCAGGAACTGGAACATCTTGCCAAAATGGTTCAACAGGCAAGTCTGTGCGGCCTCGGAAAAACCGCGCCGAATCCTGTCCTGTCAACAATCAGGTACTTCCGCGAAGAGTACTGGGCCCACCTAAACAAACGCTGCCCCGCCGGCAGGTGCAGGGCACTGATTACATATTCGATAACCGACGATTGTATTGGCTGCACCTTGTGCGCCCAGCATTGCCCCGCCGGTGCCATCGAAATGAAACCGTACCAGAAGCACGAAATCGACACGGAAAAATGTATCCGCTGCGGGACATGCAAAAGTGTATGCCAGTCAGACGCTGTTAAGGTCGAGTGATAATGCCAAAACTGACCATAAACAAAAAGAAGGTTCAAGTCGATAACGGTGCCACGATTCTCGACGCAGCCGGCAAACTGGGTATTGAAATTCCCACAATGTGCTTCCTGAAAGGGTACAAACCCTCTACAAGCTGCATGTTGTGCGTTGTCAAAGTAAATAATTCCGACAAACTCCTTCCGGCCTGTGGTACTATCGCACAGGAAGGCATGAAAGTTGAAACCGATTCCGACGAAATCCGTCAGGCCAGAAAGACCGCCCTGGAATTGCTGCTCAGCGACCACGCCGGCGATTGCATCGGCCCCTGTCAGGCCGCCTGTCCCGCACATATGAATATCCCTCTGATGATTCGCCAAATCGCCGACGGTAAACTCCGCGATGCAATCGTAACGGTCAAAAAAAATATCCCCCTGCCCGCCGTCCTCGGCCGAATCTGTCCAAAGCCCTGCGAACAAACGTGTAGAAGGGCCCAGTTCGATAAGGCCGTCTCAATTTGCCTATTGAAAAGGTACGTCGCCGACGTCGACCTGCAATCAGAAAAACCTTATCTACCCACGCGCGATAAAAACCGCAACAAGCAAGTGGCCGTCGTGGGAGCAGGTCCGGCAGGATTAGCGGCCGCTTATTATTTGCTAACAGACGGCTATAGCTGCACGATTTTTGATGACCACGAAAATCCGGGCGGGATGTTGCGATACGGCGTCTCGCAGGATAAGCTCCCGACAGACGTACTTGACGCCGAAATTGAATTGATTAAAAAACTCGGTATGGTCTTTAAAGGTCAAATACCTATAGGCTATGCCTTAAAAATGGAAGAATTGCGAAAAGACTTTGATGCCGTACTTATTGCGATTGGCCAGACAAAGCCAGAGGATGTCGAATCAATGGGCCTTGAGACATCCCCCAACGGCATCGCAATAAACCCAAGAACCTATGAAACGAACCTGCCCGGCGTTTTTGCCGCCGGTGCCGCCGTTCGCAAGAGCAAGCTCGCCGTCAGGGCCCTCGCGGACGGAAAGGAAGCCGCCATTGCTATAGGCCAATTCTTGTCCGGCCAAACCATGACAGGCTCACCTCATGTGTTTAACACGCGGTTGGGTAAGCTGGAAGACGATGAGATAGAAAGGTTTGTTGCCTATGCCGACAAAACCGAACGGCTGACACCATCACCCGAAGGCGCCGGCTTCACCGACGACCAGGCCAGCGCCGAGGCCGACCGATGCTTGCACTGTGACTGCCGAAAGCCGCAAAACTGCAAACTAAGGCAATATGCCAGGCAATATGGAGCCAAACCGGGACACTATAAGGGCGGGCGCCGTTCCTTTTTCCAGCACGTGCAACACACAGACATAATCTATGAACCCGGCAAATGCATAAGCTGTGGACTCTGTATACAGATTGCTGCTGAAGCTGGTGAATCGCTCGGCTTGACATTTATAGGCCGCGGCTTTGACGTCCGGGTCGCCGTGCCTTTTCACCACTCAATCGCTGAAGGCCTCAGGCTCGCAGCGAAAAAATGCGTCGAGGCGTGCCCAACCGGAGCGATTGTCTTCAAAACAAAAAATTGACAGGGCTTACCCCTCCGATTGAATCCTTTTTTCATCACCCTTGCTGCCCATCCAGGGACATGATTCTTTCTGGGGACAATGGGTACAACTGTGCCTCTTCGAAAACAGGGGCAGGATAACAAACGCTACAAGAGCAAATACAACAAGCAAAATGACCATCGACCACGAGAAGCTGTGTACCGCAAAAACAACACCCCCAATAACCGGTATGAACCACAAAGGAACAATGACCGGGATATGTCTCTTGAACTTTTCCCTGAACCGGCTCACATCTGCTTTCTGTCGAAGCCTTGCAGCTATACGCCCATACCCGCAGGGACAGCACATCGTACCGTGACGCTCGCAGAAAGGACACAGGAATACTATAATCCAGAACGCCCCCCCCACGCTGTAAATCACGTATGCACTCGCACAAATCCATCCCCATACAGGATTCGCAATTCCTACAACGAAAATGGCGGCACCGAGTAATGTCATACACGCATAGGGAAGGTTATTGGCAATCTGTTGGGCATACGAATACTCCTCTATCGCGGAATTTTCGTTAATTTCGTTACGATTATTGGATGCCTCTTCATTCATAATGTATGAACTCCTTTATCATCAGTCGAAGTTGCTTTACTCACATATTCACCGATTTTTTACTGAACTAATGCAGCCATTTTCCAGTAAATAATCATTTGCAGACTCGATATTGAGCGGCAGATTATACAACGTAGTGTTGAAACAGTATACAAAAATTGAACTAAAAAATAGGATTGACTTTCGAATCGAATTGTAGTATAAAGACAACGACCTTAAGTTATTGTTTATTTTGGAGGTATATTATGAAATTTCAAAGAATGGTCAATCACTACGTGCTGGCACTCGTCTTCGGCTTCACAGTCTGTGCAATGTGCACCGGCTTTTATGCTGCCGTCAAAGCAGCAGACTGGCCCAACTGGCGCGGGCCGAACCACAATGGCATTTCAAACGAAACAGGATGGCTCACAACCTGGCCCGAGGCCGGTCCAACAGTGCTCTGGGAAAAGACCCTCGGACCAGGCTTTGCCTCGATGGCAATAGCCGACGGCCGAGTCTATGCAATGGGCAACATCAAGGATAATGATATACTCTATTGCCTCAATGCCGATACCGGAAAAGAAATATGGAAAAAATCATATCCATGCCCTATCTTTAGTAAAAACCACGAAGGCGGACCCTCAGCCACTCCAACCGTAGACGGCGACTCAGTTTACACCTTTAGCAAAAATGGCGACGCTATTCGCTTCAAGACCGCCACGGGCGAAATAGTCTGGCATAAGAAGCTTAACAAGGACTTGGGCTTTAAGCACCCTACCTGGTACTTTGCCGGCTCGGCATTAATAATCGACAACATGGTCATTCTTAACGCCGGCTCCTATGGTGTCGCACTTAATAAAGCCGATGGCAGTGTAATCTGGGAAAACGGCAAAGACGCCGCCGGCTACTCAACCGCCGTCCCATTCACTATCGATGGACAAAAATGCATCGCTTTATTCACCGCTAAGGAAATGGTGGCTATTGTACCCAAAACCGGAAAAATCCTCTGGAAGATTCCCTGGAAAACCAGCTACGACGTCAACGCCGCAGACGCTATTATAGAGGGCAACAAGATATTCATCTCTTCAGGATATAACAAGGGCTGCGCAGTTTACACATTCGGCTCTTCCGATGTCACTGAAGACTGGCAAAACAAGAAAATGCGAAACCATTTTAACAGTTGTGTCCTCTGGAAGGGATATATTTACGGTGTCGACGATGATCCCTCCATATCATGCCTGGATTTCAAAACAGGCCAGGTCAAGTGGACACAGAAAGGTTTCGGCAAAGGAAGTCTTATGCTCGCCGATGGAAAGCTCATCATTCTATCCGAAAAAGGAAAGCTGGCGATTGCTGAGGCCTCACCGGCAGAATACAAGGAGCTCGCATCGGCACAGGTTTTGCCCCAAAAAAAGTGCTGGACCGTACCCGTCCTGGCCAACGGCAGAATCTATGCCCGCAATAATCCCGACGGTCAGCTTGTTTGTCTTGATGTCAGAGCCAAATAGAAAAATGCCTTCGGGCCGGTTTTATTGAAATAAAAATGAAAATTGTCAAAAGTAATTTCTACACGAAGATAGCTGCATAAGCTTTTCCTTCGAGGTATGTGATTATGTTAAGAACAATTAAAGAACGTTGTTCTCATATCGCGCTATACCTGCTCATCCTGAGCATTCACAATGGTGCACACGCCGCGGATTGGCCCCAGTGGCGGGGTCCAAACCGTGATGGCACCTGGAAAGAAAAAGGCATACTCACAAAATTCACCACCGAGCAATTGCCAATCCGCTGGCGTGCCGAAATCTCAAACGGCTACAGCGGACCGACCGTCGCCGAAGGCCGCGTTTATATCACCGACCGCCTGACCTCCCCCGAACAGGTCGAACGCGTCCTCTGCTTCGACGCAATGACAGGCAAACCAATCTGGTCATACGAGTACGAGTGCAAATACGAAAGGTTCGAACATCGTGACGGCCCCCGGGCCTCGGTCACCGTCGACGACAGCCGTGCCTACTCCATCGGCGCTATGGGAAACCTGTTTTGTTTTGATGCGGAAAGGGGAAATGTTCTCTGGAGCAAAGACCTCAATGCCGAATACAAAAATAAAAAGCCTCTCTGGGGGATTGCCGCCGCACCACTCGCAGAAAATGATTTGCTCATTGTGCAAATCGGCGGCGCAGACAACGCCTGCCTCGTTGCGTTAGATAAAGCTGACGGGGCCGAAAAATGGCGGGCTCTAAACGACTCCGCCTCATATTCGACGCCAATCGTTATCGAACAGGCAGGCAGACCTGTGCTGGTCTGCTGGACCGCTCAGACGGTTGTCGGCATCAATCCAATGACCGGAAAGCTTTACTGGCAGCACCCATACGCTCAACCTCGCATGTCCCAAAACATTGCCGACCCCGTCTTTCACAACAACTTTCTTTTCGTAAGCAGCTTTTTTGACGGCTCGCTGATGTTAAAAGTCAATCCCGACCGGCTCTCCGTCGAAAAACTCTGGCAGCGAAAAGGCCGCAGCGAAACACAAACAGATAGCCTTCATTGTTGCATCTCAACACCACTTTTGCAGGGCGATTACATCTACGGTGTCGACAGCTACGGCGAGCTTCGATGCCTCGACCTCCACACCGGCGACCGAATCTGGGAAAGCCTCGACGCCGTCTCCAAAAACCGCTGGGCCAACATTCACATGGTAAAAAACCAGGACAATATATGGATGTTCAATGAAAGCGGTGAGCTTATCATCTCCAAACTCTCACCGAAGGGGTTCCACGAAATCAGCCGTACCAAACTCATAAAGCCCACCAAGGGTCAGCTTAACCGGGGCGTCTGCTGGTCCCATCCCGCCTTCGCCTACAAGCACGTCTACATCAGAAACGACGAAAAGCTCATCTGCGCAGACCTCTCTGCCAAGGATTAAAGACCGCCCTTGCCGGCCTGAAAAATGGCTTATAATCCCCCAAAAAAAACCTTGAATTCTCCCGCATTTTCTGTTAGATTGCCCTTTCTATATAAAAACAAATTGCCCATCAAACTATTGAATTTAAAAAGGAGGCAGTCAATGAATCGTCGCACATTTCTCAAACAAAGCACGGCCCTCGGAGCAGGACTCACCATTCTAAAATCAGGAATCCTCAGGGCAGGCAATTCGCCGAACGAAAAGCTCAACATTGCCGTCATTGGTGTGGCTGGGCGAGGCGGCGCAAACCTCAACAACGTCAAAAGCGAGAACATCGTCGCCCTCTGCGACGTCAACGCCAAAAACCTCGCCAATGCCGCCAATCAGTTCCCCAATGCGAAAACCTATAAGGACTGGCGAAAGTGCCTCGAACAAAAAGACATCGATGCCGTCGTCTGTTCCACGACCGACCATACACACGCATTCGTCAATGTCTGGGCGATGAACCGAGGCAAACACGTCTATTGCGAAAAGCCTCTGGCAAACTCCGTGCAAGAGGCACATGTCGTTCGCCAGACATACCTCAAGAACAAGCACAAGCTCGCAACGCAGATGGGCACCCAGATCCACGCCTACGATAATTACCGCCGTATGGTCGAGCTCATACGCCGCGGCGCGATAGGTACCGTTAAAGAAGCTCGCGTCTGGTGCAGCCGCATGCCCGAAGGCGGCAGCTACCTGCCCGAGGTCAAGCCAATACCGGAGCACATCGACTGGGACCTCTGGATTGGCCCGTCGTCATACCACCCCTACAATCCCGGCTACTTCGGCGGGTGCCTCGCATGGAATCCCTATTGGGACTTCGGTAGCGGTCAAATCGGCGACATGGGCAGCCACATGATAGATATGGCATACTGGGGACTCGACCTAAAGCTCCCCACGACCTGCCAGGCCGAAGGTACTCCCGTCAGCACTGACACATGTCCCCAGTGGCTCACCGCCGAATGGGACCACCCCGCAAACGACTGGCGGCCGGCCGTAAAGGTCTATTGGTACGATGGCGGCAAAAAACCCGGAATGCCCGCCGAGGCATTCGACCGGGAAAAGCTCTTCAAGGGCGTCATCTTCAAGGGAGAAAAAGGCTGGCTGCTGGCTGACTACGACTGGCGGATTCTGATGCCCAAAGTTGATAGTGATATGACACACTATAGTTCGCCCAGGCCTGAGGAATTGATACCCTCTTCACCCGGCCATCACAAGGAATGGATCATAGGCTGCAAGACGGGTAAGCCCACTCTCTGCAACTTCGATTATTCCGGTGCGCTCATCGAGCACAACATGCTCGCTCTGGTAGCCTATCGCGTAGGCAAAAAACTCGACTACGACGCCCAAAACATGAAAGCCACAAACTGCCCCGAGGCAGACCGGTACATCCGAAAAACGTACCGGCAAGGCTGGGTCCTGAACGGTTAATACGCTAAAGCAGTGCTGCATGAGAACCAAATGGCAGTCCTTACCCAGGCATATCCACCTTGCCTGGCAAGGCCGCTCAGTTTTTGGTCCCGGCCAGATAGATATACAAAGTAACATCTAATGCGACGGAAAGTAAAAACAATCCAAATGCTTTTCATCTGTCTGGCAACAATCTCCTTTTGCACACAGGATTCTATTGCACAGCGAAAGCTCGAAATACAACCTTCGGCAGCGAAGGTAGGCAAATACGAAAAGCTCGAATTGCTCATCAAAGTAGATACCATTTACGACAATCCCTTTGACCCCGACCAGGTCGATTTGACAATCACATTGAAAACGCCCGACAACAAACAAATCGTGCTTCCCGCCTTTTATTGTCAGGACTACGAACGCCGAAAATTCGACCGCCAGCGAGGCAGGGCCAACTGGTACTACCCGATAGACACAGGCTCGTGGAAGGCACGCTTCGCCCCCGCCCGGACCGGTACGTATTCGACAGCCGCAGCGCTAAGAGATAAAAGTGGTACAATCCATTCACAAACCGTAAAATTCGACTGCACACCATCTTCGAAAAAAGGCTTTATCCGGGCCGGCCGTAAAAACCCGCGCTTCTTCGAATTCACCGAGGGCACCCCATTTTTTGCCATCGGCCAGAACCTCGCCTTCATCGGCGAAGGCCAATACGTCAACCTCACAAAAGCCGAACAAATCTTCGAAAAGCTCTCACGCAACGGCGCCAACTTCCTGAGAATCTGGACCTGCTGCCAGGACTGGGCAATGGCCATCGAGGCAAAAAAAAGTGCCTGGGACCGCTCATGGTCCCGAAGAAAAATCATTGTCCCGATACCCGGCAGTGAAGACGACCCAAGTCCCCGTAAATGTGTAAAGCTCGAAGGTGATGGAGCTTCAATCGAAGTCTCACCCTCACATCCGGTAGCTTTACGTCCCGGCACAAGCTACGTCCTCACAGGCCAATTTATGGCCGACGGCCCCACCGCCCTGCGAGTCAACCTCTCACACGCGAACGGCCAACAAACATTCGACGTGGCCCCGAAAGGCAAATGGCAAAAATTTAAAATAGAGTTCTCCACAGGCCAAAACGATTTCTTCCTCGGCAGGCTGGCCATTAGCCTCGTCGGCTCAGGCTCAGTCTGGCTCGATAACCTGTCTCTCAAAGAAACCGCCGGCGGAGCGGAACTGCTCTGGGAGGCAAATGTTAATCGCCCAATAAGGGGCGTCTACAACCAGCTCGATTGCTTCATGCTCGATAAGCTCATCGAATCAGCCGAACAAAACGGCATCTACCTGATGTTATGCCTTATCACAAGAGACCTCTATATGAATTCACTCTCCGATGAAAAAAGCCCCGAATATCAGCAGGCAATCAATGACGCCAAAAAGTTTATGCGTTATGCCGTCGCCCGTTGGGGCTATTCCACTAACGTAGCCGCATGGGAATATTTCAACGAGATCGACCCGGGCAAGCCCACCGACCGCTTCTACGCCGAAGTCGGCGAATACCTCGAGCAAATCGACCCCTACAATCACCTGCGCACCACCAGCACATGGCACCCCTCAGCCAGAGACTGCCGCCACCCCGACATCGACATAGGCCAGTTGCATCACTATATGCGCCCCGTGGAAAAAGAAAACTACAAGGACGAAGTGACCGTCATTATCGAAAAAACAAAGTTTCTAAGAGAGCATTCTCCAAACAAGCCGGCCCTGATTGGTGAATTCGGCCTGGCCACACCGAAATGGGGGCTAAGCGATGATATGAAACAGGACACCGAAGCGGTCCACTTCCACAATTCACTCTGGGCCTCCGCCTTCGCAGGTACTTCGGGGACGGCGATGTTCTGGTGGTGGGACCAGCTCGACCGCCAGGACGCCTATAGCCACTATAAACCTCTGGCCGATTTCCTTGCCGATATATCCTTCGCCGCCCTGCGCGAGCTTAAGGCTGACGCCTCCGACAATCAGCTTCGCCTGCTCGGCTATCAGGCAAATGACCGTGCATATTTCTGGCTCTTCAATCCAAAAGCCGCCTGGTCCAGCATAGTCATTGAAAAAAACCAGCCGGCTGAAATCAAAGACCTTACAATTTCGGTTCGTGACCTCCAGCCCGGCTCCTATACTGTCGAATGGTGGAACACGCACAACGGCTCAATAATCAAAAAGCAGCGGGCTTCGCTCAATGAAGGCACACTAAAAATTAATGTCCCCCTATTCAACCGCGATATCGCCTGTAAAATCAGGCCTTAGCTCCTCGGGCGCGGACTCCTGTTTTTATAAAGCGAACCGTGATAATCCGATAGGCTATCGCAAGAACAAAGACAAAGAAAATCAATCCCATTATACGATAAGTCAGGTGGTTGGTCAGAGAACCATATTTACGAGACTCTGAGAAAGCCTCTATCGCAGCCAAAAGTTCCTTGATATCCGTCGCCGTCTGCGAAGTCTGCTCAGCCGCATCCCGGTATTCCTTAACACTAAAAGATGATTTCGAACTCCCGGCTTCCTTGCTCTGATTGAATCCCTGCACTACTTCACCTGTCGCCTTGGCTGCGCTTTCCCAGGCCTTGGCTGTTTCCGAGGTATCTTTCGCCAACGCGTTCAGCTTCTCAACAGTCTCGTTAACAGCAAGGGTGGTCTTCTCCGCTTGTGCCAGTGTTTTTTGCAGGTTAGCCTGCTTGCGGTCAACCTCATCAACAAATTCAGAAAGCTCCTTGCCAAGCTGCTCCGGCAATTGCTCGACAGATGTGGCCATTTTGGCGCTGCTTTCGGAAAACCTGGTAAAACTGTCGAGAAACGACTTGATCATGTCCGCCTCTTCCAGATCATACATCAGCAGTTCCATCTGCCACCGTGAAGACTCCGGCAGTTCGCGAACGACATCCGAAAAACGCTCGGCCGTGTCCCTGAACTGATATATCGCCGACGCGGTCCTGTCGACGCCTTCCATAGCTCTAAAAGGCGTCATCGGCACTGTGAGTACGCTCATAAAAGGATTCGTCTGGCCCTTCTTGACCTCTGTTGCATAAACAATCACGTTGTAAAAAGTCCCGCTTATCGGATTGACATTGGCGAATTCGGTTATATTTTTCGCAGTCGCCTCAAAAACATCGTCTTTGAGAAAGATATTTCCGATGCGTTCGATTTCCGCCTCCAAACGTTTGGCCGCCTTGACCACAATCTCCTGGCCTTCAGCGAACAAAGTGCTCCCTTCACCTTCTTCAACATAGATTCTAAACCGCGTACATAACGCCCATGTCTCGATAAAAGCTATCACGGGATCTTCCTGCTCCAGCATCGCATTCAAACCCTGTGCCATACGTGCCCTCATCTGGAGGGTGGTCCTTTCCACTTTCTTGGTTTGCAGGCGCTCATTCAGCTCATTGGCCGTCTGCCTCAACACCGCCTTGTAATATTCCGCAAAGTTGTCAATCTGCTCGCGGATATCTTCCTTCGATATCCGGCCGTTTGTCGGGGCTATCCCGCTGCCGAGCGTATGCACATCTTTCGTCCCGCACCCTCCCAAAAATGCCAATAAAAGGGCGGTCACGACCAGGACCGAAATTGTATACTTTTCTTTTTTCGACTTATTGCATTCCATAACGTACATCCTTCCATTACAACTTTAGTTTTCCAATAACATAGACAGTATTATTTCACCGCCCTTTCCAGACTACTTTACTATATACTCTTGAAACCGAACCTTGTTCTTCTTTACAAAACCGACAGGATTATAGCTTTCCTTCGCCTGTCGAAGCCCCTCATTGCCCAGGTCCTGCTCACGGTTAATCGTCTCGTACTTCTGAGGCAAAATAGAAGCAAACGCCTGATTAATATACTGAAAGATACCCTTGAATTCATCCTTCAGGACCGCCTTCTCGAAATGTATCACAAAGCTTTTACCAAGCGCAGCCTCTTCCCCCAGACAATACGCCACAGGCTCACCCTCGATATAGAAAATCCCGCCGCACAATTGAAGGGGCCACATCTTCTCCAATGCCTCCTTCGCGGCGTCATAATCACCTCCACCGCCGTGCCGCTCATTCCACGCATCCAGAACCTGCAACGCATCATCCCGGTACTCCTCAAGCAGCGGCCTTGCCTGGCATTCGTTGCTCCGTATGAACATATTCAACAGGTTCTTTTTCTTATGAAACTTTCGCCCCGTAAGATTGACCAAATCCTCTCTCGAATAAAGATAGTCGAAATTGTCCCTGTCCTCCCAAACCTGGTGACCTGATTGGGCCAGTTTCTCCGCCTGCGGCTCCGGCACGGCCTTCATAATGGAATATTTATCGAACAGCTCCTTTAGAACATCATCATCAGGAAGTCCGAAAGGCAGCATAAAAAATGCTTCGCCCGCATCTTCCCCCGTGATAACAAAAAGCTCGCTGTCCAACTGACTTATTTTGTAACGATGCGCCTCGCGGAATAGATGGATATTTGCAAACGTAAACTCCGAAATCCCTTCCGCAAGTCCCTGGAACCGCGGGTGCAGAAGAGGACGCAAGTTCATCGAAATCTCGGAAAACGCAGGATATTTTGCTATCATCAGCTATGACGCATCGATGTACGCCCCTCTTTGTTCGAAGCAATCATTTCTTAATGCCGATACAGTAGATATTATTCATACCGACGAGAAACATTCGCCCATTCGCGACCGCAGGAGATGGATGGTTGCCGTCCCCAAGATCGTTGACTGCCAGAACTTCGAACTTCGGCCCGCCCCCAATCACGTAGCTCTTTCCCGCATTGGCAAAAAAAAGACGTCCATGAGGATCGGCAATCGGGCTTGCCCAGCTCGTCGAGATACCCTGCAAACGCTCGGAATACTCCTGCTTCCCCGTGCTTACGTCCCAGCACTTCACGATGCATGGTGTATGCAGCCGATACATGTACTTGCCGACTATGATCGGAGAGCTCAGCGCCTGGCCCGCCTGGGTAATCGTCCAGCGAATATGGGTCTTGGAAACATCGCCTGAGCCGGTCGGGTCCAATGCAATCCCGGGACCGCCCCGGCCGCTGTCAAAATAAACAAGACCGCAGCCATACGCTGGTGACGCCGCATCTCCCTCACCCCGGCACCACCAGAGAATCTCTCCATTAGCCGGGTCAAGACTCTTAAGGGCCTTTTCGTCTTCCTTCATACCCGACGCTGCCAAAAGCATTTGGTCCTTTTTGTTCACGGAAATAATCACCGGCGTGCTGTGTCCGAAATCCGTCTCCACCAGATTCGTCTCCCATTTCACCTCGCCGCCGGCCTTCTCGAAAGCGACAACGCGAGAATCGCTTTTGTTCGACATCGCGCAAAACAGGATGACCGTCTCCCCATAAAGAATCGGGCTGCTCCCAAGTGTCACGTCAAAAGTATAAGGCACAATCTCCTTCCTCCAAACGATCTTACCATGCATATCCAGTGCCGCCAGAACCGATGACCCGAATGCACAAAATAGCAGGTTTCCGTCCGTGGCCGGCGTGGCCGCTGCATAACCACCGCCGGGACCGCTGCGAAAATCCGTCCGAAGCCAGGGACCCGGGCCAACCACCGTGTCCCAAAGCATCTTGCCGTCACTGCTCCGGTAGCAAGTGACATGATGATCGGGAATAACTTTCTTACGATCCTGGACCGTCTCCGGCCAATGAACCCCGCAGACGAAGACCAAATCGCCCCACACAATTGGGCTCGCATGACCCTGACCTTTTAGTGGG
>JAOUFU010000195.1 GCA_029858035.1 Phycisphaerae bacterium | reverse complement strand
CAAAGTCACTTTAATTCTCCAAAAGTGGACGAGGCCAAATAGCATCCAGAATTATTATACTATTTCTCCCTGCGGAGCATACTTCTGGCCAAAAGCATTTACTGGTGAGTTTTATAGTAAATTAGACAAAGTTATAGAGAGAATTGCCGAACAAAAGAAATCGTTTAATGATGGATACTTTGGTTTCCTATATCTTGATCTACACGAAGAAACTATAGACCAGAGACAAAAAGCAACCGAAAAACAAGAATGGGAGCCAATAATTGAACAGCACTTAAATCAGCAACCTTTCCCACTCGTGCTTGTCACTGATTCCACAAGGCTTCAAAAGAGCTTTTACATAATGAATAAAGCTGCAATTGAAACTGGATTTGTAAAACCACGTAAATAAGAATGACTTTCATCAAAGTTTAGAGAGACTTTTAAATATGGTTTTTCGCATGAGTTCGGCATTTCCGTCAGTGTTGGTGAAGAGCTTGAATTGAGCCAGGCCCTGGTTGACGAACATTGAAATGCCGTCGATTGTCTTTGCGCCGACTTGCTTTGCCTGTTTTAGGAGCAAGGTTTCGGCTGGATTATAAACCGTATCGAAAACAACCATATCTCTTTTCAGATACTCTTGTGGCACCGGCGTCTCATAATCTGTCTTCTGTCCTCTTCATTCCAATGCTGGTACAGTTTATAAGCTTCAACCCCGATCCCGCCGGATAGATGTCAGCTTTACGCCACAGTCTTTGCTTTGGCAACTTTGTCACAAAAGGTGCGTATCTCTTCCGATTCATCCGCAGTGGCGCTTAAAAAATCTGCGTAGGAAGTGAACTCAGCCTTCCTTGACCGGTACTCGCGCATCAATTCTTTTTGGATGGAATTTTTCATCTGCACACAATCAAATTTTTTCTTCCTCTTCCCCATAACCTACCTCTAATGGACTTAATATAGTTAATGTTCGATATCCGAGATTAATATTTACACTGTTGAAACCCCTGATTCTATTGAAATTGACAATATGTCTGAAATTCCAGCTTAAAATCAAATCCGCTCCGGCAACTGTCGCTGCCGCCACATGCAGAGCATCGTTTTGTGAATCTTTACCTAAAACCTTAGCTCGAATGTATGCTTCAGCCAGCTCCTCAACTTCAGCATCAATCGGCACAACTTCAACCAAATCCACCGGCAGGCTTTGCCAGACAGACCGGACTGAATCAGGAGATTTCACAAGCTCACGAAGGGTCACGGTAGACAGAATTACTACAAAATCACCTTTATTCACCCGCTCAAAAAAACACCTGCTTGCCTCGCTGAACTCCTCGTCCTGAGTCCCACCAAAAACAGATGTATCAGCATAAACCCGTATCTTATGCACTGTAATATCCTATATTTATCACTAATCTCATACGGCTTTTTTTGAGTTAAAAATATTATACAAATTATTAACTAAAAAGACAACCAACAATAGTTTTTCGCATAAGAGCTGCGTCAGCTTCCTCTCCGGTGAAAAGTTTGAATTGGGCCAGGCCCTGGTTGACAAACATTGAAATGCCGTCAACTGTCTTTGCGCCGGCTTGCTTGGCCTGTTTTAAGAGCAAAGTCTCGGCTGGATTATAAACCGTATCGAAGACAACCATGTCCTTTTTCAAGCCTTCCTGCGGGAAAGGCGTTGCATCAATATTCGGATGCATCCCTATGCTTGTACAATTTATGAGCAATCTGGCATCGACATTCGGCAAATCATCCAAGCCTGCAAAATCACAATTAAATTCGGCTGCAAGATTCTTTGCTTTTTCTACGGTACGATTGTAAATCCTGATTCCGGCGCCAACATCAGAAAGGCCGGCCACTATCGCCCTTGAAACACCACCTGCACCTATCACTGCAACAGGTAATCCCTTCAAATCAGCTCGTGTTATTCCCATTGTTGATGTGATTGCATCTAACGCAGCGGCGTAATCAGTATTATAAGCGGCCGGCTTACCATCCTTGTCGATGATAAGCGTATTAACTGCGCCAATTTTCTCGGCTAAAGGCTCAATGAAACCATTCTTTGCCCTGACGAAATTCAGGGCGCTTTGTTTGTGCGGGATTGTGACGCTAAAACCCTTGAAATTCAGCCATTCTCTCGAAAGGATGTTGTTTAAGAATTTGTCAAATCCCTGTCCGCCGCCTTCTACGAGCAGCGGCAAATATAACTTATTCATGTCCCCATCGGCAAAGCAGGCATTATGGATTGCAGGGCTGAGGGAATGGCCGACCGGGTCGGCAATTACTCCGAATAGTTCTGTATCAGCATCTATAGAATCATAGCGATATAATCCTTTGAGCTGCTCGATAGTCAACTGGCCGGGCGCAGTTGCGGCTTCTTCGTTAATACTTGCGAAGGTAACAAAGCTGCCGAGTTTTTTTGCTAAGATTCTGCTGGTCAGGCCGGCTTCTCCCATACAGAATACGATTCGGCCACCGCTGCTGTTTCGCAGCAAATCGAACGCATCAAAGCAGTCGTTGATATGGTTCGCTGTGTAAACCAGTTTGGGGATGGCAGTGGGACAGGCTTTCAGAATATCCTGATACAGCCGGTTAATATCCTCGAATCGGGATTTAAAATTGTGGGCGGAGAGAATCAACCGGGTTTTCGGACTCTCGGCCAAAACCGGTTTTAACATTTCCTGCGCTGCCGCCGAGAGAAAATTCTCATATTCACAATCGATAAAATCACAGCCGTTCATGGCAGCTTCTGTAAGAATTTCGATCCGCAACTGCTCCGGGTAAGCCCCTGCTCCGCCCTGCTTATGATCCCGGCAGGTCACAATTATTGGCACTGATTGCTCAGTTGCGTTTTTGGTCTCGGTAATCAGCTTTTTAACTAAATCAATAGTGAGGTCTTCGAGATAATCCGTTCGCAGTTCGAGGATTTCCGCACCTGCTGCCAGCGCCGCCTTGATTTGCCGCCTTGCCTGGTCTAAATCCTTCGCTGCTATGGGAACCGCTAAATACGTCATAGTAAATCAAGCATATAGCAGTGATTTCGGCTTAAATCAAGGACAAAACAGCCCAAAAGGGCTCAAAACGAACTAACCTATTGCATTTCCAGTACGAATAGGTTATGCTTTGGCCCGGCTCAGCGATGTAGCTGGGCTGTTATGTTATATGGAAAGCAGTTAACTACGAACCTACGATGAACGAGCTCGAAGTTAAAATACCAGCGGCAGAGGCCGGAAGCTACAGGATTTGCATCGGCAATCGTATTCTTGACTCCCTGTGGAAAAGGATAGAAGCCGACTTCAGCCGCTCCAACAAGTTCGTTGTCACCGATGAAAATCTGGTCTCAGAGGGCCATTTGGTTGCGCTTTTGGGCCAAAGAAATGTTCCCTCTTTCGTGATAACGCCGGCCGGCGAGACTTCGAAAAACATCGATACGGCCGTTTCTATAATTGAAGCGATGGAAAAGGCTTATCTTGGCAGGGACAGCCTTGTCGTTGCCCTTGGCGGCGGAACGGTCGGTGATATTGCCGGTTTTGCAGCATCCATTTTCAAAAGAGGTGTCCCGGTGGTCCATATACCTACCACCACGGTCGCTCAGGCGGATTCCTCCATAGGTGGCAAAACCGGTGTCGATTCAAGCATAAGTAAGAATGCGTTTGGCGCGTTCTGGCACCCCGCTGCGGTTTATATCGATGTTGCCACTTTGACTACGCTGGACGACAGGCAATTCAGGGCCGGACTCGTGGAATCTGTAAAGCACGCCCTTATTGCCGATAACGAGTACTTCGATTTTCTCGAGAGCAATATTGAGGCCGTCCTCGCACGAAAAGCTGATGTGCTGGAAAGGATGGCCGATTACAACTGTAAAATAAAGGCAAGCGTCGTAGAGGCCGACCCTACGGAAAAAAACCAGCGCAGGATGCTAAACTATGGACACACGGTCGGCCACGCGGTAGAAGCCGCCGGCGGATTCGAACTGCTGCATGGAGAAGCGGTCGCCATCGGCATCATAGCGGCAGGCCTTATTGAAAACGAAATGGATTTGTCTGAGCCGGGAAGACTTGATCGGGTCCGGAAAATATTCGAAAAAATCGGTGTTCCGATAACGCTGCCTGCTAATTTGGCCGAAGATAATCTGATTGACTTGATGAAACGCGATAAGAAAGCAGTGAATAAGTGGCCAAGGTTTGTATTAATAAAAGAAATAGGCCGGGTCTATTGCCGGGATGGCCAATGGGCCGTTGAAGTCGAACAGGATGTTGTAGAGAAAATATTAGGTAAACTTTAGAGGGTAAATTTAGAATCATGTTCAGAGAACAGATAAAGGTGTTGGATTGCACAATCAGAGACGGGGGACTTATCAACAACCACTACTTCACCGACGACTTTGTCCGTGCGGTTTATGAGGCGCTTTCCAGGAGCGGCATCGACTACATGGAGTTCGGCTATCGCAGCAGCAGAGAGCTTTACCCTCCGAAGGACTTCGGGGCGTGGAAATATTGCGACGACGAAATGATAAAAAAGATAATCGACGGCATCGAGTCGAATATCAAAATCAGCGTTATGGTGGATTCCTATCGTGTCAAAGAGCAGGTGTTTGCGCCCGCCGACGAAAGCCCTATCGACATGTTCCGCGCAGCCACTTATGTAAAATATATGGATAGTGCCATAGAGCTTATAAAAAAATGCCACGATTTGGGTTATGAAACAACCTGCAACATTATGGCGATCTCCAGAGAAATGGAGCCGGACCTGGTCGAAGCCCTTGATCAGCTTGCAAAAAGTCCCGTTGATGTTGTTTATGTTGTCGATAGTTTCGGCGCAATGTATTGTGAACAGGTCGAATACCTTATCAAACTCTACAGAGAACACTTGCCGGGCAAAGAGGTTGGAATCCACTGTCATAACCAGCAGCAGCTTGCGTTTGCCAACACCATTGAGGGTATCATTCACAACGCCAATTATGTGGATGGGTCGCTTTACGGTATAGGACGTGGGCCGGGCAATTGCTGCCTCGAACTGCTGATGGGCTTTTTGAAAAATCCTAAATTCAACCTGACTCCCATTCTAAAGGTCATCCAGGATTATATGATACCAATGGGAAAAGAGATAGAGTGGGGCTATCTTATACCATACATGGTAACGGGTATCCTGAATGAACATCCCCGCACGGCAATAGCATACCGGCAAACAGAAGACAGGGACAAATACGCCGAGTTTTACGAGAAAATGCGCGAAACACAGGAGTAGCCTGTCCATCCCGTGTTATAAACCCGCCGGCACCCTTAACTAACAAAGCCTCTTCAGGCTGTAACAATATTTACAGCCGGACAGCGTGCCAAAAAACCTCTAAATCGACAAAAATCATTTGAACCCGGTTTCACTTTTTTTTCTTGCCTTTTTCGCTGCTTTGGATAGATTTACGAATAAATCGTTATTGGAGGTTTTACAATGGTAGGTAAACAAATAAGACTTGAACGAATAATCAATCGCAATTCACGTAAAACTGTCATTATTCCAATGGATCACGGTGTCACAGTCGGCCCTATTGAGGGCCTGGCGGATATGCGCGAGGCCATAAGCAAGGTCGTCGCCGGCGGAGCCAACGCCATCCTGATGCACAAAGGCATGGTCCGCGCAGGCCATAGAGGCACGGGAAAGGACGTGGGACTGATTATCCACCTTTCAGCAGGAACGTCGATAAGTCCCGATCCGAACGCAAAAGAGCTGGTCTGCACCGTAGAAGAGGCAATCAAGCTCGGTGCCGATGCAGTTTCCATCCATATAAATCTGGGCGCCGAAACCGATAACCAAATGCTCCGGCAGATGGGCCTTGTAAGCAGACATTGTTCACAATGGCAGATGCCGCTCGTTGCGATGATGTACACACGCGGCCCGAAAATCAAAGATGAATACGACGTGGAAAATGTAAAGCTCGCCGCCAGGGTCGGTGCAGAGCTCGGCGCAGATATTGTTAAGGTAGTCTATACCGGCCGCACTGAAACCTTCGCCGAAGTAGTGCACGGCTGTCCCGTACCCGTAGTGATTGCAGGCGGACCCAAAATGGACAGCGACGAGGACATCTTCAAAATGGTGGAAGGGTCTCTGGCGGCCGGCTCTGCCGGCTTATCAATCGGCCGAAATGCATTCCAACACGAAAAGCCGTCCAAAATGATTGAAGCCCTAAGCAAGATGGTACACGAAGGTGCAAGCATCGAAAACGCGATTGAAACGATCAAAACATGAAGCAGCGAAAAACCAAAAACGCCGGAATTACTCCGCCCAGACCGCGAAAAGACCCAATTCGCGCTGCGGCCGATTATGGCATCGATATCAAAATGCTGTTCGACAACATCGCCAGAACACCGGCCGAGCGTATCAGAAGACATCAGATTGCGCTCGAAACTTTCAGGGCGCTTCGTAGGGCAAAGCGTGTATGAAAGGCGGCTTTCTCAATCTCATTGAACGACTGAAAAAAGGAGGCGTTAAATTTGTCCTCGTTGGAGGCTTCGCCGGAGTCGTGCACGGATGCACTTACGTGACACAGGACATCGATATCTGCTGCGATTTTTCGGCTGACAATTTGTTGGCACTGCAGAAAGTTTTGAAAGAGCTGCACCCGGTACACAGGATGACGCCACAGCGACTGAAACTAAAGCTCACTGTTGAAAGCTGTACCCGGTTTAAGAACCTTTATCTTGATACGGACATCGGACAGGTGGATTGTCTGGCCTCCATCGATGGACTCGGTGACTACAAAGACGTCGAAAAACTCAGTGAAATCACAGACTTGGGTGGCGGACTGCGAATACGCGTCCTTACCGTTGACTCGCTTATCAAGGCAAGGAAGGCTATGAAACGACCGCGCGACAGAGAAGCCGTGTTGCAGCTTGAAGCGATTAAAAAAATGCAAAAGAAAAATAGAGAGATTTAGGCCGTATTTTGTAAAATAGTATACGAAGACATGGATATCGAAGAAGCAGTTAAAACGCTGCAAGGCTAAAAGGATAAGAATAGATTATGTCAGCAAATGTAAATCGACGAAACTTTTTAAAGAAATCTATGATGGCATCTACAGGTGCCGCCTTAGGTTTAAGTTTGCAGCAGAAGGCTTCATCGGCAGCGCCTGCCGGAGATGACCCTGCTAAAAGTATGCCAACAGGCAAAATTGGCAGCGTTAAGATTAGCAGGTTGATTACCGGGGAAAATCAGTTCAGCGGCTGGTCCCACAGCAGAGACCTCAAGTATCTCCGTGAGTTGTTCAAGGCCTATAATGCCGAAGAAAAAATCATGGAGACCCTCCGGATATGTGAGGAAATGGGAGTAAACACGATCATAACAGCATCGTCGGGATATCTCAATAAATATTGGAAGGAAAGGGGCGGCAGGATACAGTGGATTGCGCAAGTCCACCCGAAAACAAATGACCTGACCACCGATATCAAACGGGCCATCGATAACGGCGCTATTGGAGCTTATGTTCAGGGAGGCGTCGGGGATAGTTTCGTCAAGAACGGCCGTGTCGACCTCCTCGGCAAAGCCGTCGATTTCATGAAAGATAACGGAATAATCGCAGGTATCGGCGGCCATTCGATAGAAGTAATTATGGCATCCGAAAAAGCCGGGATAAATAATGATTTTTACATGAAGACATTACATCACGGCGATTACTGGTCTGCTACGCCCAAAGAAGACAGGGTAGAATTTAATGTCGATAGCGGCAGCCTCAACGACCACGATAATATATGGTCAATCACTCCCGAAAAAACCATAGAATTCATGAAAAAAGTCAAAAAACCCTGGATCGCTTTCAAGGTTTTGGCTGCCGGTGCGATCCATCCCAAATCCGGCTTCAGGTATGCCTTTGAAAACGGCGCTGACTTTGTTTGCGCGGGGATGTTCGACTTTCAGGTCAGGGAGGATGCAATCATTGCAAAAGACATACTATCAGGAAAAATGAACAGACCACGCCCCTGGCGGGCATGATACCCAATCTCAAATAATGCTTAGCCCCGCCACTTGCCTGTCAGCCGAAGACTCGTCGAAGGAGGATGGGCGGGTTTGCTTTTGTGTTTAGCCCCCAAGTTTTAACTTGG
>JAOUFU010000194.1 GCA_029858035.1 Phycisphaerae bacterium | reverse complement strand
CTTCGTCGACGTCATGGACCAGGATTGGATGAGAAGCCGGTCCTTTCCATGTATAGTCGGCGTGAAAGACCCATTCACCTTCAGTTGGTTTGGCAGGGGCCTCATACCATCCCGCTGGGGTGACTATATCAGTCCGGCCATCACCGTTGATGTCTCCGAGGCCGTTGCCGTGCAGATCGCCCTTTGTGCCGATGATGTGCTCTTTTAACCACGGCTCTCGGTCGATGGATTCTATCCAGGTCACACCTTGGCCGGATTCTAAAGTCCAGTGGTTCACGAGGATATCATCGTCGCCATCGCCGTCGATATCACCGTGAATGACTCCTTCCATGGATCTTGCTAAGTGAATCCTCGTAGATTTCCATTTCACGTCGTTTTTGCCGGGATTTTCGTACCAAAACGCGCCCTTCATGTACATCCACCCGGAGCTTACGACGTCCGTTCGTCCATCACGATTAATGTCCAGGGAAAATTCGCTGTTGTCGTCTGTTTCCGGGCCGTTTGTAGTAGCACCATCGCGAAAGTTCGAGTGCTTTTTCCAAGTTGGTGCTTCATACCAGTTTCGCCCGGCGGCAATATCGAGGTCGCCATCCCCGTCAACATCTAAGACCGAACAGCATTCACTAAATGGCCCGAACCAGTAACTGTGATTAGCGGGGTCATGAACCGGTCCATCGATCTTGGTCGGAACAAAGATTGGCTCTTTTCCATGTGAGAAGCTTACAGTCGCAGCCAAACACAGCAATGACACACAGAAGCAATTTAGAAATTTCATCATCGATCTCCTTAATCATACTATATGAGGTTTTGAAGGTTTTGGCACCATATAAGTACTCTTATTTATGCGACTCAGATTTAGCCGGCTCAACAGATCGTGCCACGCGAAAGCCGATGAAGCCCATCTGAGGGAGCCACCATTTACTTTTCGGGACCTGCGGGTCCAGAAAACGCCAAAAGTCTTCCTCGAATGCCCTTGCGGGGCAGCGCAGTTCTTCGGCGGGACTCTCCCATGAGCCGCCGCGGGCCACGTGGACCTTGCCTTGTTTTGGTCCTTTGGGATTCAAGGCTGGGGATTTCTTTGCTGTGGCTGCGTAGGCGGTTGGATTGTAGAAGTCGTGGACCCATTCAAGCACATTACCGAGCATGTCGTAGAGACCCCAGGGATTGGGCTTCTTCCCGGCGACATCGTGAGTGGCCTGTTCGGAATTGTCTTCGAACCAGGCGTAGGCCGCGAGCTGTTTTGGGTCGGTGCCGAAGAAGTATGCAGATTCAGTACCTGCCCGGGCGGCGTATTCCCATTCGGCCTCGGTTGGCAGGCGATACTTTTTTCCTGTCTTCTTAGACAGCCACCTGCAGAACGCCATAGCGTTGAGCCACGTTGCTCCAATGGCCGGTTTCGTTCCCCCGCCCATGCCCATTGTCGGGTCGCCGTAGATGGGCGTTGGCCCTGTGATCGCGTCTACATCTACGACCTTTTTTCTGGCTTCGTCCCTGTCTCTTTGCACCGTCTCTTCGTAGTAAGCCTGAAACAATACGAAGGTAGTCTCCGTCGTGCAGAGGTAAAAAGGCTCAAGACGAACCTTATGTTGTGGACCCTCGTTATCTTTTCGGCCCGCCTCTTTATCGCTGCTGCCCATCAGGAACTCGCCACCGGGAATGAGCACCATGTCAAAGATAACCTTCCCTCCGCTGACGTCAGTAACGGTCTCGGTGTACTTTTTTGGGAGCTCACTTGCGGAAGTTGACGATATGATAGCGCTGATACTAACCGGAGCACTAATATTCACTGAAGCTAAGCCGGTTTCGGTTGAGCATAAAACACCTGTGGCCACCACGATAATCGCTGCAAAGATACGAATATCACTCAAACTTTTCATACTAAATGCCCTCAAACATGCAAATATCTGCTTTTTCCCGGCCTATAAAGACCAACCCGAACGATACGATTCCTTAATGTACTTATTTGCTCCGCTGTCATTCGTAAATCTCATGTTTTCCCCATCCCACTTCAGATGCTTGCCTGTCCGAAGAGCGATGTTACCAAGTAGAACGATCTCAGTCAAAGGGCCTGCCCAACTGAACTGGCAGGCAGCAGGTTGACCTCCGCGTATGGCTTCGGCCCACTCGGGCCATGTGCCGCCCCGTCGCTGAAGTGTCTTGGGCGGCGGGGTATAAGCCTCCATTTTCTCCTCTGGTATAATTCGCGTGCCAAGCATCTTGCCTTTGTCGCCGACGTAAAGTACGCTTTCATCGGGCAGGTTCCTTCCCGGTTCAAGTTCGGAAGGACGCGGGGGCTTGAGACCGCCATCGTACCAGACCGCTTTCAAAGGCGGCATACCTTCCCTGGCCGGGAACTCCCAGGTGACGATGGAGGCCAAAGGTGCGGTCTCAGCCATCACTCGACTTGCTGTGGCGCTGACGCCAACGGGGTGGCCGAGTTTCAATGCTCGCTTGGGAATGTTGAAATAATGACAGCCCATATCTCCCAGCGCGCCGGTGCCAAAATCCCACCAGCCCCGGAAATTCCACGGGTGATAGACGGCTTTGCGCGGGCGGCGAGACCATAGCTGCTTAAGCGCGAGATGATCGTCAGGCCACTCGTTTTTGAACGGCCGCATCTGCGCCGGGCCAATCCACATATCCCAGTCGAAGGTATCAGGCACCGGGTCCGAGCCTGGCGGACGAAGCATCCCCTGGGGCCACAGAGGTCGGTTAGACCAGATATGCACTTCACGGACGTCTCCGATGGCACCGTCCCAGATCATCTCGCAGGTTCGGCAGCCTTTCTCTGTAGAATTGGCTGAAGCCGTGACCTGCGTTGCTACTTTGGCCTTTTGAGCTTCTTCTACGACGCGCCTGCTCTCATGAATCGTCCGGGTAAGTGGCTTTACGCAGCAAACGTGCTTGCCTTTCCTCAGGGCTGCCATGGTGATTACTGCATGGGAGTGATCAGGTGTTCCGCAGTACACCGCGTCAATCTTATCGTCCTCGGCTTCCAGCATCTCACGAAAATCACGATATCTTCTTGCTTTTGGAAAATTATCATATGTCTTCTTGGCATACACATCATCGACATCGCACAGCGCGACAATCTTGGTATTTGCCTGCTGACTTATGCTCCGTATTTGGCCGCTTCCTACGCCGCCGATGCCGATCCCGGCAACCTGTATTGTCTCACTGGGAGGGACACGAACTGCCTGCCCCAAAACGTGGCTGGGGACAATAGTAAAAGCCGCAAACGCAGACCCTGCTCCATACATAAAATCACGGCGTGAAACTGTTACCTTGTTGGTGTCTTTATAAAGTGTCATAATAACTCTCCTCGCGGATTATAGTCGACAATCGGTTTTACCGATATCGGTTTGTTAAGCCCGCAATAGCAGCACTTAACAGCACTGCATTTTTTACACTCAAAACCTCTATAAAGAAAGTTCTTGTTATCCTCCAGAAAGCTTTTTGGATGATATTATACCTTTGTTTCGGCCGATTTCAAGTCGTAAAATGTTGCCCCTTATGGGAGATTACATAAGGCTGTGTATATCTCTGGTATCCGCGTCTTCCATAGTGGCCGGTAGTACTTCGGTCAAGGGCTTGGAAGAAAGACCTTGACCCCTTGTGTCTTGGTTGTTTAAAGCAAAGGACGCTTTTAGGAACTTCCAAAAAATGACTTTGATTTCTTAAATATGCGTTTTTATCAGTAAAAAACGTATTGCCTTAAATATTCTCGGCTTTGAACTAAGGACTGTTTTCGCATCTCTAAAGAGCCCTCGAAAGCCCGGTCTTCAACTTCAACACAAGCTGAGCCGTCATATCCTATGTCCGTTAAGGCCGAGAAGAACTTGCCCCAATCAACGTCCCCCAGGCCGGGAAGCTTTGGACTGTGAAATGACAGGGGAGTCGCAAGGATACCAACATCATTTAAGTTTTCACGCAGCACTTTGGCATCTTTAATGTGTACATGAAAAATGCGATCTTTAAACTCATAAATGGGCCTGACATAATCCATGAACTGCCAGACCAGATGAGACGGGTCGTAGTTTAGGCCAAAATTCGCCGAAGGAATCTCCTCAAACATTCTTCGCCAAATAGCTGGAGAAGATGCCAGATTCTTTCCGCCGGGCCATTCATCGTTGCTGAAAAACATCGGACAGTTTTCTATGCCGATTTTTACACCCTTTTCTTCAGCGTGTTTCACAATAGGCGGCCAGAGTTTCTTGAATTTTTCAAAATTGTCATCCAGATTTCTTTGGTGGTCTCTGCCAATAAATGTATTCACATTTTCCAGTCCCAATTGGTTCGCGGCGTCTATTACTTTCTTTATATGTTCGATATAGGCCGTTGCATTTTTGTCATCTGCCTCCAAAGGATTTGGATAATATCCCAGGCCGGAGATACTGACAGCCTTTTCTTTCAAAAGATTTTGAATACTATTGACCTTCTCTTTGGAAAGGTTTGTAACATCGATATGCGTAACCCCGGCGTAGCGCCTTTCTGCTTTCCCCGTCGGCCAGCACATTATTTCGACACATGCGTATCCTATCTCGGAGGCAAAAGAAACAACTTCTTCGAACGTTTGGTCGGCCAAGATTGCACTTACGAAACCAAGTTTAATCATTTTATATAGCTCCTGTTATGTAACTTTAATCCACGCTCTATTCTTATTACTTTCAATAATCTTCTCACACAGGAGAAGCTCACGAAGTCCGTCTTTAAAAGTCGGATAAGAAGCTTCCCCCGACCTCTCACCCGATATATCCGAATATACTTCCTTTAGCAACTGCTTGAATGTATCAGGGAATCCCTCGTTGTGTCCTCCCGGGTAATCAATCACCCCCCGACATTCCGGATACACTAAGGAAGGGTCTCTCATCATCACTTCATTATTGCCGTCACGCCTGCCGATCCATATTTGATTTGGCGTCTCAGATTCCCAGGCAATCGACTTTTTCGACCCGTCCAGTTCAAAGTAGAGCCTGTTCTTTCTGCCGGCAGCGACCTGGTTGACGGTCATTACACCCCGGCCGCCATTTTCTAATCTGAAAAGGACAGTCGCATAGTCTTCGGTATTAATAGGCATGTCTTCGTAATCTTCCGGCTGCAGCACCTTGCCGGCGTAGGTTTCGATGGGCTTCAGGGGCTTCTTTCTGATTTTATGAAAGGTTGCAAAATCGGCACAGACCTCCACGATTTCCAGGCCGGTGATGCACTCTATAAGGTCCATCCAATGCGAGCCTATATCAGCAATGGCTCGTGACTGCCCCGACATCTCTGGCTCCAGCCGCCAGTTGTAATCGGTTTGATAGAAAAGCCAGTCCTGCAGGTACGATCCTTGGATGGCAAGAATATCACCCACATCACCTTTTTCAACCATCACTTTGACCTGCCTCATCAGCGGATAATAGCGAATATTGAAATTGACCGCGTTCACAAGATCTTTTTTGTCGGCAAGTTCAACAAGCTCCTTAGCCTCATGCACACTAATAGCAAGGGGCTTCTCACAGATGACGTGTTTACCAGCATCGAGTGCTTCCTTGGCCATCTTATAATGAAGATAATTTGGCGAGCAGATATGAACGGATTTGATGTCCCGGTCCTTCAGGAGCTGCTTGTAATCGCCGTAATATTTTTCAATACCCAGCATCTCGGCTTTCGACTTGGCCACTTCCTGAGAACATTCAGCTAAGGCGGCAACTTCAATATTTCCTAATCGCCTTAACGCTTCAATGTGAGCAGGTCCAATGAAGCCCGTTCCAATAACACCGACCTTTATTTGTTCCATTTTACCTTTTCCTTTATACAAAACCTGCTGTTTCCAAGTTTATGTATACCCTCTGTTATCATCAAATTATGATAATTCAACTCCTGTTGGCAAATCTGATATGAGTCCGTTATTGGCGTTGAGCATCGCGCCTTCTTCAATCACCAGAGCGGCATTTGCACCATCTGTAACAGCCCCCCTTACGTTTCTTATCTTTTTGGCGTCCCCAATCTTGGCTACGTTCAGGCCGGCTTCCAGAAAGCCTTCGTATACACTGTCGTTGGATTCGACCTTGGCAAGAACGACCGTATCAACTTTTACAGTGGTCCTCTCGAACTCGTTACTGATGATAACTACTGTACCATCTTTCTTTATTTCCAACACAGAGCTGTTGGGAATTATAGTAACAGCATTGGCGTATGTCTTGCTTTTCAGGCCTTCACCGTTTCCGCCGGCAAACCGTTTCATCATTACGTCCCGATGACAGGGCTCCATCCATTCAGCGAAGTCTCGATTTTCAGTGATGATGGTGACCTTTTTTCCGGCGTGACCAAGCATCTCGGCAGTATCTGCGGCGCCGAAGTGGTCGCCCCAGATCAACACCTCCTGACCGCATTCCACAGGTTCTGTTTTATCCTCCGGATAATATTCACATTTTGTGTTCTTGCAGCGCAGCACATCCTCAAAGGTCGCGACGATTGGCAGTTCAATTCCGGGTATTTCAGGCCTTACAACTCCTGCTCCCGAGGCGAGCAATACGACATCATAGTCTTTTAGATTCGCCGAGGTTGGTTCTGTGCGATATTTTACGTCGACACCGAGTTTTTTCATTTGCTGTCGGAGCCAATCGGCATACCAACGCATCTTGTTCTTTCCGGGTACTGTGCAACAATAAAGCATAGCGCCGCCCAGCTCTCCGGTTTTTTCAAAAATTGTCACTTTATGCCCGCGCAAAGAACAGATACGGGCTGCTTCCATACCACCTGGTCCGCCACCTAAGACAGCCACCTTACAGGCTTTTTTAGCAGGCCTTAAATGAATAAACCGTTCATCACCAACGGCAGGATTAATAGCGCATCTCATATCTCGTCTGATCATCAATGACTCCTGCCAGCAGCCGACAAGGCAGGAAATGCATCTTCTGATTTCTTCTTTTTTACCCGACTTTGCCTTGTTGGCCCAGTAGGCATCAGCAATCATCTGACGGCTGAACCCAACCATGTCTGCTTTGCCTTCTGCGATGATTTTCTCACAATAATCCGGATTACGCAATGAGTGGCTGGTAATGACGGGAATCTTGACTTGTTTCTTCACTTCCTCCGCCGCATAAGTATTCCAGCCTTCAGGATAGTACATTGGATCCATCACTGTGCCGGGTGACTCAAATATCCCAGCGCTGATATCGACATAAGCCAGGCCCATTTCTTCCATAAGCTTGGCCACCTTAACGCTTTCATCGAGTGTTCGGCCCCCCTCGACCCATTCATCGCCCGAATACCGGATACCTAAGGGAAAGTCTCTTCCGCATTTCATTTGAATTCGATTAGCGATTTCCATTGTAAAGCGCATTCTATTAATGAAACTCCCCCCAAAGCGGTCGTTTCGCTTATTCACGAACGGGCTCATAAATTGTGCGATCAGATAGCCGTGCGCGGCATGGAGCTCTACAGAATCAAAACCTGCTTGCTGGACTCGCCAGGCGGCTTCGGCAAACTTCTCAACCAGATCATATATTTCCTCAACCGTCATGGCGCGTATCGATTTGCCCTGAGCAATGCTCTCGGCATAGATGACTTCATGGCCGGCAGAGCCGGGCACATCCAAAACATGGTCACTGGCTGACATCAAATTCTTGCGGGGCCAGGCGGCTTGGCGTCCTGGATGTTGTATCTGAACAGCGCATTTAGCACCGTGGCGGTGCATCGCTTCAGCTAATTGGGCAAGCCCGGGAATTAACGGGTCTGCGTCCGCAGCAAGACAGGTAACTGTCGGTCTGCCCGTGGCCTTATCAGGCGTGGTCGCACCGACAATAATGAATCCACAACCTCCCTTGGCGATTTCCTCATGATAGGTAATTACCCTCTGGTTTACAGAACCGTCTGCATTGGCGGAGCTTATGTCCGTTGGGACCATAGCGATTCTGTTTGGTACTACCATAGTGCCGATCTCAATCGGAGTGAACAAATTTGGATAGTGTTTATTTCTCATGACTTTTTACCTCGAACAATACATGTCCTTTTTATTGCTGTTCCCGGTTGACAATGCCTTTTAGCCGGGTGGTTATCTACTTTTCACCACTTCTTTTATAACATTCTTCCATGATAGTTTCTGTTCTTG
>JAOUFU010000193.1 GCA_029858035.1 Phycisphaerae bacterium | reverse complement strand
AGGGTGATTGGGGTCATCGAGTTTGATAAAAACGTGTTCGGTGCTGTCACGATGGTTGGCACCTCGCGCACCGAGCATAATGCCAAACTCCGGCCAGTCTTCGTAAGCACCGGGCCAGCGGGTAAAGGCCACAGAAGTCCCGTGAACACCAAGAAGACCCCCGCCGCCGTAAACGAATTCGAGCAGGCTTTGTCTCAATCCGGGGTCTTCGAAGAGATTGCCCACCGTGTTGTTTAGAAAGACGGCATCAAATCCTCTAAGACTCTCAGGCTTAAAGACGGACGGGTCTTTACTGATGACCGTCTCAAACGCGCCGGTCTTTTCGCCCATCAAAGTGAAGGCCAGATTGGCGGTAGGAATGGAACCGTGTCCCCCATATCCGACATTGAGGTCGAAAATCAGGAGTTTGCGATGCCTGTGTCGTGGAACGAAGGCTTTGGTTGGAACAGCCGCTTCAATTCGCCGGCGCTGTGTCGACTCGATGGCTGCCTTTGCCTTAGAGACGGCAAGCCCGAGCCACGGTACCGCGAGCATCCCAGCCGCGCTGCTGAGAAAATCACGCCGCGTTCTGTTCAAATGATGCGTTTGCATGGCAATATATTAACATAAATCCTTGAAATTGCAAGGAATAGTAAGATGCAATCTTAAGTTCAGATGGACCGTACGAACACATGGACAGGACGTAACCAGAGCGGTTCTTACAGTCAGACCGGACTCAGCGGCTCTATTGAATCCACAAATACATGCCCCGTTTTTATCAATCAGTTGTATCTTCGGCTGATTCGAAATATAATTAACGGTGTATGAAGAATTCTAAATTACATGGAGACACAGTGAAGTTGGTGACAGTATTTGTCACAACAACTTTAGTCATGTTATTTGTCGCAGGTTGTGGTGCTGCGCAACGGCCCGCTCGCGCTCTATACGAAGCTGTTCTGCCACCCAGTCCCCATGATAAACAGGTGGCCCTCGTTGAAATAGCCATTGCGCCATGCCCTGCCAAGCCGGGTTGCAACTGGTATCGGCTCAAGGGGACAAAGGTCAATAAAGATACATTCACAATTTGGTTTCTCGCCGATGCCAATCCTTTCTCCTCCATGTCACTAAAGGACATAATATTCCATCGCTACATTCTGCAGGAACCCAACGAGTCACCTATAGAATACATCGACGAGCGAACGGGAAAAGCGTTGTTACCCTTGTTCAATTTTGTAGAAGAACTTCTACCATGCGCACAGGACGACAATCAAAACACATTGTTCGAGAAAGGTACATATTTGGGCCATCCCCTCATCCGTAAAAAAAAGCTAAAACCAAAGATTATCAAGCCCCCTTCCGGCATCACCCAACTCACTCTCCGAAGTGACTTGATAATTGGCACGAGCCGGAATTTTCGTGATGACGGCAAGGGCCGCAAAAGCAGAAAAGACAATTACAACTTTGTTCCGTTTACAAAAGAAAAATATGATGAGATGATTGCCGCCGGCATTAATTATTTTACTGCCAAAGGTAAACAAGTGGACTGGATTTGTCGGCAAGCCGTATTCTACGACGGTTTCAGTCCCGGCATCGCATTTCCGGAAGAATTGTATCGTTCCAACTTCCTTGGCCTGCAAATGTTTATTGATGAGCCGGCTTGTCGCCTTGCCGGAAAATATCCACCCGGTGCATCTCTTGACAAAGCCATCGAAATGATACATGAACATATCCGCG
The DNA here is from genome assembly GCA_029858035.1 of Phycisphaerae bacterium. Taxonomy (GTDB): domain Bacteria; phylum Planctomycetota; class Phycisphaerae; order Sedimentisphaerales; family Anaerobacaceae; genus CS2-K091. The sequence goes on along the minus strand of JAOUFU010000193.1, from coordinate 6,386 downwards.
AAAGGGTAAACAACGTCGGTTACCGTAATTTAATCGCCCAGCAAGGGATTAATCCCGGCTCGCTAAAACTGACAGAGCCTGCTATTCCTATCTGGGAAACATACGTTGGAACCAGCTATTATCAGATGGAGGCCAATCCCTTTGGTTTAGTACAGGAATGCCGATGGCGAATCGACCCGAATGCCGACTCCCAACAGATTCTGATGCTGCAACGAATTAATGAGGAATTTGATGTCGATATTCCCGTCAATCCCCATAATCTATTTATGTGGTTTTATGCACAGATGCGTGGTCCCGCGCGGGCACTCAACACCAAATGGGGTATGAGTATCTATGGCCAGGCCGAGCCGCATTTGCGTTTTCCTTCGATGAAACTGGCCTATGACATGGGTGCAGAGCTCATCTGGTTCTGGACCTCCGACCATGACCACCATGTCCCTTATATTGAACAGTTGGCTCTTGCCCATCGAATGACCGAGTACGCCAAAAGTCATCCCCGGCCCGATTTGAACAAGCTGCGCAGGACCGCATCAATGGCCATCGTTCTTCCCTATGGTTACACACTGCCAACGGTATGGCAGCTATTCACCTGGGGTACGCATATTTACCCGCTCGACCGCAAGAACCGCTTCGGCCTAACGTACAAAGACGTCCTCAGCCCGGCAATAAACGAGATTGCCTACTGCCTGAAAAATAAAATTTCCTACGATGTCGTGCCCGCTGGAAAGGATTTCGACCCTGCCGGATACGATAAGGTTTTATGGATCAGGGAAGACGGCACAGTTAGATTCGCTGCTGAACACGGTCTTGAACCGTCCAGGTAAATCCGCCTATGACCAAACACTGTCGGCCTAAGCTTCGAGGAATCAAGGAGTGACTTGAGCCAGAGAAGATATCTTTTATATAGAGAATCAGTCTATGTGGAATTCTTGTGTTGCTTATCTGTACCGGATACTATAAGTTTTTGATATTACGAGAATTTGGAAAGAATTTTCGGAGTTCCGAATTTGCGAAAGACGAATTTTGACAAGTAAAGGATTGATGAATATGATTAACATAGTTCATCTGGGAATTGGTCCGCTCGGACAGAAAATGGTCAAGTATGCACTGGAGCGTGGCTGTTTCAACATCGTAGGGGCTGTCGATCCCGCCCCTGACAAGGCCGGCAGAGAGCTTGGTGAATTATGCGGTATAGAGCCACTTGGAATCACGGTCAGCACCAATCTTAATGACGCGATTAAGGGTAAGTCCGCTGAAGTGGCATTAGTTACTACTGTCAGTAGTATTGTCTCCCTTGAGAGCCAGGTTGTCGAACTTGCAAAAGCTAAACTTCACATTATTTCGACCTGTGAAGAACTTTTCTTTCCATGGAACACTCAACCTGAGATTTCGAGGAGGATAGACGAAGTATGTCGTGAAAACGGTGTTGTATGTCTTGGTACGGGAGTCAATCCCGGATATTTGATGGATTTTCTCCCTTCAGTTTTGACTGGTGTGTGCCGGAATGTCAAAACAGTAAAAGTCTGGAGGGTCCAGGATGCTTCGATACGCCGAATTCCATTCCAGCAGAAAATAGGCGCAGGCCTTACGCCGGAAGAATTTGAAGCCAAAAAGAAAAGCGGTACGCTAAGGCATGTAGGTTTACACGAATCTGTAGATTTTATCGCCAATAGACTTGGCTTCAAACTCGACCGTAACATCGAAACACTTGAGGCGGTAATGGCCGAAAGAGATATTGATACCGGGTACAAACCAATTTCAAAAGGGATGAGTTGTGGAGTGCATCAGGTTGGCAGGGGTTTTATAGGCGAAAGAGAGGTTATTACTTTGACTTTCAGGGCTGCGGTTGGAGAACCTGAATCCTACGACCAGGTGCAGATAGATGGCGACCCGCCAATTCATTCGAGAATTTCTGGTGGTGTTAACGGTGATATTGCTACGTGTGCAATCACTCTTAACACAGTCAGGTCTGTTCTTGAGGCAGGCCCCGGTCTTAAGACGATGGGCGACATCCCTCCAATTGCTTATTTCAATGAAGGAGCAATTTAAGAGTACGGAAAGCAAAAGGAGTCTCGCAATTACGCTGGATTATACTATTATCATCTTGTACTTGTCTGTAATCCTTTTGGTGGGATTATGGAGCGGCAGGGGCATGAAAAGCCTGCAGGAGTTTTCGATGTCCCACCGGTCATATACGTCATTGGTGATCTTTGCGACCCTTTCAGCTTCGTTCATTGGTGGTGGATTTTCGATAGGTAACGCCGAGAAGGTTTTTCGTCTGGGTATTGTGAACATCGTGGCCCTTTGGGGATTCAGCCTCAAAGAGATTCTTGTAGCCAGGTATATTGCACCAAGAACGGGTAATTTTCATAATGTCATTTCCACGGGTGATATCATGGAGCAGGGCTACGGAAAGGCGGCAAAAGTAGTAACCGGCTTCTTTTCGGTATTCCTTTGCGCAGGGATTGTGGGTGCTCAGGTGGGGGCCATGGGACTTATCTTCAAAGTGTTTCTCGACATAAAACCGATTTGGGGCATTTTGATCGGCTGTGGAATTGTCATAGCCTACTCGACAGTAGGTGGGATGCGAGCGGTTGTATTGACGGACGTGATCCAGTTCTGCGTGCTTGCCATAGGGCTGCCGGCGGCACTCGTGTTTGGCATAGTGAAGTTGGGGGGGCTTTCCGCTATAAAAGCGGCTGCGCCTGCAGGCCACTTTTCGATCCCGGGCGAGGCGATGACAATTGGCGCATTTCTGTCGCTGTTTCTCACTTTCCTGCTGGGCGAAACACTTGTGCCCCCCTACGTGCAGCGTTTGTTCATGGGCAAGAGCTCTGCGCACACAGCCCGCGGCACCATGCTCAGCGGCATCTTTTCGATCCCCTTCTTTGCGATTACAGGTGCAATCGGATTGGTGGCCCTGGCACTTGATCCGAAACTGGATCCGAATCTCGCCATGCCATACGTTATTCGCACCGTGCTGCCGGCAGGCGTGCGGGGGATCGTCGTCGCAGGGGTTATCTCAATCGTGATGTCCTCGGCCGACTCCTTTCTAAACGGAGCGGCCACAAGCTGCATCAATGATGTGGTCAAACCTCTTCGGAAAAACAGATTGTCCGAACGGCAGGAACTGCTTTTGGCCAAACTCACGAACTGTTTTGTGGGGATTCTGGCTGTGATTTTTGCCATCAAGATTCAAAGCATACTCGACATTCTAATTTATGCTTATAATTTCTGGGCGCCGGTCATCCTTGTTCCGTTGGCAGCAGTACTCCTGGGCTTTCGGGTCACGAAGGCCGGTTTTATTGCCGGCACCGTGGCCGGTGCCTCCGGGGTGTTAACATGGAAATGGCTGTTGAAATCACCGATGGGAGTAGAAGGTTTGGTCATCGGCGTGTTCTGCAACCTCATTGCATTTGCGGTGACCAATAAAATTAGCACCAACGAAACCAGGTGATTAAATAAATGGAAAAGAGGACTAATGCAGGACGCTCCGAACATAATCCAATTAATTGTTTGATGATTTATCCCAGAAACTTTAGCCTATACAAATAGGAATCTTTACATTCTGATTCACAGGAATATCTGAGAGTGACAAAACTTAGCAAAAAAATATTTTCAAGAACAAATAAAAAGTATTATTCTTCCGAAATCATAGCCTCTCTCCTTGCTCTTGTTCTATCTGTAACTTCCGCTGTTCTGATGGACAAGATCACAGATTCTGATGCGCTGATTAGCATCGTCTCTGCACTTGGAGGGACCCTGGGCTTTCTCGCGGGAACATTGGGCATATACACTTTTCTGCATATCCGGCAATATCGCAGAAAAGAACGCCGTTTTACTCGCGACATGAAATCGATTTTAACGGCGAATATGTACGGCATCGCGGCTATGTATGCCTTCAGAATCCCCTGTCAATATGTCCTTCAAAAGCTGGGTATAATCCCGGCCTTCTCTGCTACCATAGCCCAGTTCTTCTCAGGTCTGATTGGCACTGCCGTCAGAGTATATCGCAATTACAAAGCGAACATCTTTGGCGATTTCAATCCCCATCAACCTCCCTCAGACTAAAACAAGTCGCCGCTCACAAATACGATCTTGACTTTGCCCTGTTGAAAAAGTAATATGCTTCGGTGAGTACTAATTGCACGTGCGCTTTCTTATGGCACCATAGCTTTGGCATGACAGGGATTTAATGAGGTGGAGGCAATAAATATGACAGCTCACAGTAATCCACGACAGACCTGCTGCAGCCGACGCGACTTCCTCAAATCGGCAGGCTGTGGCATGGCTACTTTAGCCTTATCCGGCGCTATTGGGCAGGCAGCTTGGAGCAAAAAAACAGCGAAGCGGAACATAATTTTCGTACTCAGTGACGACCACCGCTACGACTTCATGGGTTTTATTAAAGAGGCCCCGGCTTTCCTTGAGACCCCGAACATGGACCGTATGTCAAAACAAGGCGCGCATCTGGCCAACGCGTTCGTCAGCACTTCCCTGTGTTCGCCGAGCCGGGCCTCAATCCTCACCGGGCAGTACATGCACCACCATCGCATCGTGGACAACCAGCGGCCCGAGCCGGAGGGAACGGTGTTCTTCCCGCAGTACCTTCAGAAAGCCGGCTATCAAACGGCATTCGTCGGCAAATGGCACATGGGCCACGAACACGACGATCCCAGACCCGGCTTCGACCACTGGGCCAGTTTCAAGGGCCAGGGCACATATTTCGACCCCACGCTCAACATCAACGGCAAACACAGGAAGTTCCAGGGATACACGACCGATATCCTGACCGACCAGGCGCTGGCATGGCTCAAGGACGGGCGAAATACCCGCCAGCCGTTCTTTTTGTACCTCTCATTCAAGGCGGTCCACTACCCATTCCAACCTGCCAAACGTCACGAGGGCCGTTACGCAAAAGCACAAGTCAAACGCCCGGAGACGATGGCCAATACCGAACGCAACTATCAGACTCAGCCGCATTGGGTCCGCGAACGGCGATACAGCATCCACGGCGTTGATCACATGGAGACGGGACAATACGACAATGATCCGGTCCCGTCATTTGATAATCTATATCGGCAATACTGCGAAACAGTGCACGGACTGGACGAAAACCTCGGGCGCGTTTTGAACTATCTGGATGAGTCGGGCCTCAGTGATTCAACACTTGTGGTTTATATGGGTGACAATGGCTTTGCGCTTGGTGAACATGGCTTCTATGATAAGCGTGACGCTTTTGAGGAATCAATTCGAGTGCCGATGCTCGCATACGCTCCGGGAATGGTCAAGCCCGGCACAAAAGTCACACAGATGGTTCAGAACATCGACATCGCCCCGACGCTTTTGGACGCAGCCGGCGTGCGAATACCGAAGGCGGCGAATATGGATGGGCAATCTTTTCTGCCTCTGCTGCGAGGTGAATTGCCCCCCTGGCGCGACCACATCCTTTACGAGTACTACTGGGAGTGGAACTTCCCCGCTACGCCGACGGTGTTTGCCATTCGCTCAGAGCGATATAAGTACATCTTTTACCACGGTGTCTGGGACCACGATGGTTTCTACGACTTGCAGACCGATCCGCACGAACAACACAACCTGATTAATGTCCCCGCATACCGAGAGCAAATCGAGATGATGAAAAAGAAGCTCTTCGATGAGCTTGAGGCAGGCGGAGGGCTTGGAATTCCGGCACGCCGGCCCCTGGGCGAACGCCTTGACCAGCGCAAGAACAAGCGATGAATCTCTCTGTCGTCTCCATACCTGCTTAATTATTGCGGATTCTCTACTCCAACCTCACAGAACAGGTATGGCTCTTGCAGGGTACGAAGTGTGCTTGACTTAATGGGAGATAAGTGTTAGAGTAGAACCACCTATACAATCCACTGTATGACAGAAAAGGAGTAATTAACAATGCAACGGCAATTAAATCGTCGAGATTTCCTGCGGAATATGGTCTGTACCGGCTCGGGCCTTATCATCCTATCGAATAGTCGGTTGGTAAGAGGTACTCAAGCTAACAATAAGTTGAACGTCGCCGGGATCGGTGTCGGCGGCCGCGGCGCTGCGGATGTAAACGGCGCAGCGAGCGAAAACATCGTCGCCTTGTGCGACGTCGACGAAAAGCACGCGGCCCAGACCTTCGAGCGATTCCCCGAAGCCAAACGATACAAAGACTTCCGCAGTATGCTCGACGAGATGCACAATAAGATTGACGCGGTGGTCATTGGCACGCCCGACCATACGCACGCCCCCGCAGGCATGATGGCCATGAAACTCGGCAAACATTGCTACTGTGAAAAACCGCTCACCCACAGCGTGTACGAGGCCAGGATGATGGCGGAAGTTGCACGCCGGAATAAGCTCGTCACCCAAATGGGAACGCA
>JAOUFU010000732.1 GCA_029858035.1 Phycisphaerae bacterium | reverse complement strand
GCTGGAGAAAGCGGTCGACGCTGCGCTGGCCGCTAAAGCAATCATAGCCCCAAACCACATTTAATATCTCATCACGCGTAAGTGCTCTCCCCGGTTTCCTGACAAAAAGCTCCAATAGTCTGAACTCTTTTGGTGAGAGCTTTATTTCGCTTCCCTTGTGCGTTAGTTTTCTGGAGGGTATGTCAAGGCGGTAATCAGCAAATTCATAAATATCTTGTTCGCTTTGCCTTCTTCGCCTCAGGAACGCTGCCGACCGGGCGAGAAGCTCTTTGATGCTGAAAGGCTTGGTAACATAATCATCGGCTCCGAGATTCAGCCCCAACACGACATCAGATTCCTCACCCTTGGCGGTCAGCATTAGTATAGGCATATCCAGATTTTCCTTACGGATTAGTCTGCATATTTCATAGCCGTTTATCTTCGGCAGCATAATATCGAGAATAATCAAATCAGGCTTTTTATTAAGGGCCGCATTTAATCCTTCTTCCCCATCGGCCGCGGTTAGTACATTGTATCCCTTGAACTCGAAGTTGTCCTTCAAGCCCCGCAGCATTGTCGAATCATCTTCGATTATTAAAACTGTTTCCATTTTGTTTTATTTCAATTCGCCGACGGCAGCTTCACTGTAAAGGTACTTCCTTTGTCGGGTATGCTTTCAACTGACATTGAGCCTTTGTGCGCATCGACAATAAATTTTGCGATGCTCAGGCCCAGTCCACAGCCTTCGCTGCGCCGTGATAGGCTGCGGTCAACCTGGTAAAACCTCTTGAATATCCTTTTGACGGCTCGCCGTGACATGCCTATCCCGTTGTCGGAAACGCGAAAACATACCGAATCGTCTTCGGAATATACTCCTAACTCGATATGTTTTTCTTCGTAGGAGTATTTATAAGCGTTGTCCAGCAGATTTACAAGTACAGTCACCATCGCATCCTGGTCGGCGAGGACGTCCGGCAAATCATCGCCGATTTCTACTTTAAACTCGCATCGGCCTTTGTCGAATTTGGTCTTGACCGCATCGGCGGCGGCACGGGCGATTGAAGCCGGGCTTGTCTTGACTATCTCGAAAGCCTGCTTGTTCCGCTCCATTCTCGAAAAGGTCAGAAAATTATCAATCAATCCGCTAAGTCGTTTGTTTTCTTTGCAAATCAGATGCAGGTATTCGGTTGCTTGTTTTTGGTCCTTGTAATTACCTTCCAGCAATGTATCGGCCAGAACTCGCATCGAAGCCAGCGGCGTCTTCAATTCATGCGAAACCGTCGCTATAAAATCATTCTTGAGCCTGTTCAGCTTTATCTGTTTGCCTACCGCCTGCCCCGCAAAACCGCCCGATACTAAAATCAATATGATTACAAGTACTGCCGTCCAGGTATACACGGCAACCTGCTTCTTCGCAGCTCTTTTAAAGACCTCGCCACTTTCTAAATACAATTCAATTTTCCATCCGGGGAAATATTTGCTCACAGCCGCCGTTGCAAAGCTCTCGCCTGTCGGCTCTTCATTCCCGCCAACAAATGTTCCATTCCTGTCTAAGATTCGATACGCAACCCGGGATTTGTCAAAAGCTGTGTCGTAATACCATAGATCAAAAACGATGTTACCTTTGTTATCTGCTTTATGCACGACATTATTTCGTTTCCTCAATAGTAAGACCGTCTTATCATTTGCCTTACAGTAAAAACAGTAAACGTTATTCAGCTTCGGCAGTACTCTGAAGGTTTCACTTCTCCATTCGTCAAAATCAACCATCGTAGGATAAAGCTCTGACACACCTAAAGAAAGTTCCTCGGCTGCCATCATCTGTTTCGTCATCGCGGCTGTTCGCCTGATATTTTCTATGTTGTTTTTGTGAGACTCGTCATGCATATATTCGTCACTGTTTCTGAGAAGTTCAAGCGCCCTCTTCGCAAGGAGTACTCGTTGGTCTGAAGGAATATCCAGCATTGTTCCGGAACCGGTGTTATAGTTGGAAACTGTGCTGAGCAGGTTTCTCAGATCATCATAA
>JAOUFU010000191.1 GCA_029858035.1 Phycisphaerae bacterium | reverse complement strand
TGATCCCGTACCTTCTGCCAGCCGCTCACCTGCCGACCGCCAACTATGCTGACCTGTTCACCCGTCATAGCACAGTAGACAATCGTTGCCTCGGCTGTACCCGAATCCTCAGTTGTCAATTCGAAATCCTTATCCAGGTAGTATTCCCCCGAACGAATCCATACAGTGACGCCCCCCTCAGGTAAAGCTTTGGCCTTCTTCAGTTCACGGACAGCATCCCTTGCGCGCCGGAGGGTAGCAAATGCGCTATTCGGACTGATGCCGGAGGCCTTATCGTTTCCATCTGGTGAGACATAAAAGGCATTTTCGCCCGCTTCTGCAGTAATCGAAATCAACTGCACAAATAAGACCGCAAGAGTCACAAACAAAAATAAGGACTGCAGTTTTCGTTGTTTCATCTTTCCTCCTTCGCGTTTTGGATTTTTTAGCTTTTTCAAAGCCCCGTCAGTTTCAATGAGTTCGTGCCGGCGGTTGGATAAGAAAATGGACCGGCGGGAACTTTTTCGCCTTTCCAGGCTGAATCGAAGAAATCATGTGTACAAATTCCTATTTTTAGATACAGCGGAAGTTTTACTTCAGTCGACCAGGTAAAGTCTAACTTTTGTTGATTAAAGGAAGCATTAATCTCGGCCGTAATGCTATTTGGCCCGAAGCCCTTTTTTCGCCATTCGTTGAAGTTAAATGGGCCTCCACAATCAACGAATATATTATTGTCAGAGAGATTGTCGTCATCGATAAAGGAAACTCCTTTTGGCGCCTTAATGAAGATATTATTCAAAACACTATTTCGCTTGCATGTCGATAGCCTTCCATTGACCATCCGGCCCTGACATATACGCATTTCGACCGCTTCTTTGCTGCAATGAGCCACGAAGTTATGCGCTACGGTCAGCTCGTCGCAGTCATGCTGGTAGATACCACTGCCTTTCACATTCCAGACGAAATTGCGGTCGACTATATTCGGCACCTGTGATGCCTCGATAAAAATCGCCCCGTTGACCGACTCGATATTTGCCAGAACATTTTGTGTAACTCTCGAATTGATATTGTCATAATCCATCCAGATTCCCGGCGCCGCCTCAATATCAGTGATAATGTTTTTGCGAACAAGTGTGCCGCGGTTTAATAACAGCTTGATGGCTCCCGTCTCCCAATACCGCTGCACATTCTGCCAGCCACAGTGATGAATTCGGTTGTTCTCCACAAGCCCGTTTTTCACCAACAATCCCTGAATCCCACCTGTGCCGCACTCGTACATCTCATTATTGCGGACAATCATGTACCCAAGACTTCTCTCGGCACGCTTTCCATCTACAGCACGCCCCGCCTTAGTCTCATCAGTCCGTGCGCCGATTTCTATACCCACCGAATTAACACTCCTGACGATATTATCTTCGATAATCCAGTGATGACCGCCCATCGTAAATAACGCCCCCACGCCTGTCCGCGGAAAACCGTTGCCGACATGTTCGAATATAAAACCCTTTACCCGTATGTACCCAAGGTCGGCAACGGCAGGCTTGAAAATATGCTGCTGTGTGGTTATCTCAAACGTAGCCTTATTCGGATTGATTTCGCCGTAAGGATAAATATGGAGTCTCTTATTCTCTTTTTCCACCCAGAAGAAACCTGGTGATTTAGCTAATTCTTCATAGGTCGCCCGCTGAACAAGCCTTTTTCCATTCTGGAACACCAATCCCCTGCCCAGGGTATAAGGTAATTTGCCGGCCCATTCTGAAGCCCAGGGCATAATGTCTATGTCTTCTTTGCTGGCATTTTCCGTAAGGAATGGATTATCCGATTCAAAATAGTCGTCCGGCAAAGACCCCATCCACAACTTAGCTGAAGACAAAACGCCATCTTTCTTTGATTCTGTCCATTTCCGCCTGAGGATTCTCGATCCTTTTATGATGACCTTAGCACCAGGCGCAGCCTCGAAACTTATCATCTTATCAGGCCCATCCCCACCAGATTTCGGCTGAACAAGTTCGCGATAGACGCCGGATTTAACAACCACTTTCTCGTCGGCCCGAACTACCTGTGCTGCTTTGTTAATTGTCAGAAAAGGATTTTCTTCGCTGCCCTCATTATTATCTAAAGCACGAGGATGTCGCTGGTCAACATAGTAAGTCCTTGTGAAGACAGTCTTGTCACTCCATGTCTTGAACTCACTTCCGTCCGGGAGAACAACAGGAGGATTCAGCGATACATAAATACTTTCCTGGGCATATAATCCACTGGCTCCCAGCACAGAAAAAAATGAAAGGCAGAATATTGCTTTGCTAATCCTTTTGACCTTTACTTGCATAAAGATACCTCCTACCTATTCTTGACACCAAGTCATAGTGAAAAATGAATCGTCAAGTTCTCCTATTTCTGACCTGTCTAAGACAGTTAGCCTCGCTTGAAATAGTCCGGCTTAACAGGATAAAATAAAACCTGTCTGAAAAATTGCAAATCAGTTATATTGTGGCTACATTGGAAGTGCAATGCAAGTCAAAAATGAAGGATTGAAGAAGATGTCGTGCCTCCAAAAACACTCTTTCATCGCTCAGTCGGGGCCTATGATGCCGACCAGAATAAGTAGTATACTCTTTTTTTGTTTAATATGCGGGATTACACCGATAAATGGTAAGAGCTTGGAGATATGTCCTCAGCACCCCTATTACTTTAGCAACGGTGACCGACACGTATTGCTCGTTGGTGTTTCCGACCGCGCTTTGTTCACCATTTGGGAAAACGATAAGGGCTTTTCGTGGCGTAAATATCTCGATGACCTCGCAGCCCATCATCTAAACTATGTCAGGCAGGACGTGCTCAGTTGGGGTGCACTGCTGGCGCCGGTGAATTATCCGGCACAGTTCTCCAATCCAACCTGGCCGTTTGCCCGCACGGGGCCGGGTAAGGCCGTAGATGACAAACCAAAATTCGACCTGACAAAGTTTGACCAGCCCTATTTTGAACAGCGTCTTAAGCCGTTTTTACGCGAGGCAGCAAAACGAGGCATTTACGTTGAGTTGACTTTGTTTGAAGGCTTAAGAGCACGACGAGATTTCCAACAAAGCCTCTACGCCGAGCAGAACAACATCAATCGGCTCGGCTTGCAACGCGGTAAAGCCACCTCTGATACAGCCCTTGAGAATCCGCGTCTGATGGCTATTCAACATGCCTACATTGACAAGGTGCTCGCCGAGACCACAGAATACCGTAACGTCATCTACGAAATAGCAAACGAAACCGGCGGCAAACGTTGGGTAGCACATCTTATCGACTACATACATAATCACCCAACGCATCCCAGCCATCTCGTTTCCGCCGGCGAACAGACCACTTCCTTCGATCCTCGCACAGGCGACAATGACATCGTTGTCAAGCATCGCGGGAAGGCAGGTTTATATGCGACTGACACCGATGTCCGCAATCACCATGCGGCTTTGCTACGCTTCCGTGTCGGTAAGCCGGTCTGCCACAACGAGTATTTCCTGTTCGCTAACCGCAGCACGGATGATGCCAACTTTCCCCGCAAGATGATGTGGGCCGACTTCACAGCAGGCGGGCATTCAAACTTATTCGATTTCGCCTTCTGGCGCGGCACGGGCCGAACACTCGACGACGGTATGCCATCACGCTCGCCACCTTCTGAAACCCTCCGGGGCGGCCAGTACCTGCTCGACTTCCTTGCTGACAACAATGTCAAGTTTTGGACCATGGCACCGCACGATGAGTTGGCTAAGGTAACAGGAAACCACAAAACCTATGTCTTTACTCTTGCTGCGCCCGGTGAAGAGTATATCTGTTATGTCCTTGGCAATGGCCCTATAACGATTACTCTTAAGCTGCCCACTGTTTCCTTCACGGCCAGATGGTATGACCCAGAGCGAGGTCGATTTCTCGGCTCTCCGCACCGAGTACAAAGCAAAGATCGGCATATCTTTCAGTCGCCAACTTTCAAGCAGGATATCGTATTGTATTTACGGCGTTAAAGATGCCAGGGACTCCGCATCGAACGCGAGAGCATACTATTGGCCTGCTCATCATCAATAAATCGTTCGTTTTCCGGGTCCCAGCGTAGTTTGCGTTTGAGCGTCATGGCGATATTGCCAAGGTGGCAAACGGATGTGGAACGGTGTCCGACTTCCACCGGTGCAGCCGTCCGGCCGCGCGTCTTAATACAATCGATGAAATTGCGATGGTGGTCATTGCTCTTGTAAAGTTGGATTTCATCAGGCCCGATAGTTGAATCCTTCACCGATTCCGGAGAACTCGTGAGTTCGCCCTGATGAAGCTGAATCCAGCCTTCGGTACCTTCAAAACGCAGAGGGCCGCCCTCGTCGGTTTTCATAAACATCTCGACGCCGTTGGCATATTGGGCCCGGAAGTGGACTTTAGTTAATGTCGTAAACAGCCCATCTTTAGGATACTCTCCACCCAGGTCTTCGACCTCTATAGGCCCGGTCAGGTCCGTGCTGTTTGCCCATTGAGCAACGTCGATCCAGTGTGCACCCAGATTTGTCGTCTGGCCCCCGGAATAGTCCAGACCGAACCGGAACGTATAAAGACACCGGGACGTGTGATAAGGCACCCAGGGGGCAGGTCCCAACCACATATCGTAATCCAGCCAATCGGGGACAGGCTCCGGCTGCCAATCCTTAGCCGGAGCTTCTTTATTGTTTTCTCCTATAGATGTTATGATTTTTTTGAGCCGGCCAATTCGTCCGTTGCGAACAAGTTCGCAGATGAAGCGAAATTTTTGGTCTGAGCGTCGTTGAGTTCCCGTCTGAAAAACAGTTCCGTAACGCTGCACAGCTTCGACCATCGCCCGTCCTTCGGCAATGGTCAGGCTTAGCGGCTTTTCACAGTAAATATCCTTACCCGCCGCTGCCGCCATAACAACCATAACCGCATGCCAGTGGTCCGGCGTCGTAATGCATACGGCGTCTATATCATCCCTCGACAGGACGTCACGGAAATCATTGTATGCCTCGCAGCCTACGTACATGTCGGCTTTATATATCCTGGCGTAATAGTCATCAACAATCATGAGAGCAGGTTCCCGCCCGAACCAGGGTCCCTGCCAGCCATTCTTGTACCAGTGGCCATACTCGTTGCTGGCCTTTACGACGTCACAAACGGCAACAACCTGCACATCGCCCTGATTCAAAAACGCCCTCATATTATTAGTACCCATACCACCCACTCCGATGGAGCCCATGGTAATCCGGCTGCTGGGAGCCACATTGTCCGCTTTGCCTAATACGGATGACGGAACGATATATGGAAACGCCAAGGCGCCTCCCGCCCCACGCAGAAAGGCCCGTCGGCTGATAACAATATTTCTTGACATTTGCACTTCCTTTCCGGTCGCCAAAGTTGATCCTGTTTTCAGAACTGACGCAAACGTATGTCCTTAAACTGTACAAGCATCGGAGGTCCCTGGTGTACCTGCAGCGCGAGCCTGCCGCTGGGCACCCTCTTCGGGTCGTTATCTTCAACCTCACACATGACCACGCCGTTGATTTTCAGCACGGTGTGGCCCTTGTTAGTTACAACCGTATAATCATTCCACTGTTCGGGCCTGACAAGCTTGAGCAGTTCGGCAGGATCACCCACGGAACCGATAACTTCCTTCTTGCCGGTTTCATCAATGCGGACCTTTTGGCCCCTCTCTGCAAGGATGTCGCGCAGCGTGTACTCCATCAGGACGCCGGTCCATCTGCCATCGGCGCTAAAGTCGGCCTGTGGGCCTACGAGGGCTTCGGGGCCCATATCGGTTCTCTCTGTACTGTGGAAGTAAATTCCCGAATTGCCACCCTCAATTCGGAACTTAAGACGCAGTCCAAAGTCTGTCACATCGCCGCCCGTCCAGATAAGGAAGTTGTTCTCCGAAATACGGTTTTGCTCAGTCGTCCGGCCTGTGATGGCTCCGTCTTTGACGAACCATAGTCTGGGATTACCTTTCCAGCCGGAAAGGTCTTTGCCGTTGAAAAGACTTTTGAACCCCAACTCGATTTTGGGCCCAACTTCGGCACTCGGCGTGGTATCAACAGGCAGGTCGTCTGTCGCAAACTGGATACCATCAAGATAGAAACGTAGAATAGTCGGATTCCACCAGATATCGGTGCGATGGCCAATCGCACAGTAAAATACCCGGCCTTTCCCATACTGGCGTATCCACGCCAGGGCAAAATCGTTGTCCTTGCGATGTATCCATGGTACGGTCATATTTGTCTTTTCGGTATCTAATGACAAAAGCACACGGAGTTTGTCTCGCGAGTACGGTTCGCGGAATTGAAATATCTCTTCTGCTAAACGAAAGTCCTTGCCCTCGAACGAAGCCAGCAGAGGATGGTCCGGTTCATCCAGTTTGACACCTACTTCCTCGTTCCAGGGATGGCCCCAGTAGGCAGCACCGAGCATCTCAAGGAACTCGGGCCAGTGGGTGTTACCGCCGACAGCGTGATGATAAGCGACTATACCACCTCCATTGGAGACCCATTCGAGCAAACTACGGCGCAATAACTGCTCGACGGCATCGATATCGGAGCCATATTTCTTGAGCTTTTTCATATCCTCGTCGGTCGGCCGTATCCAGAAACCATTGCTATTGTTCATAATAATGGCATCGAATTGTTTTAGATTCTCCGGCAGATACATTGCCACGTCGTCACTGACAACCGGCTCGAATGCGCCGGTCTTCTCGCCGAGCAGTTTCATTGCATATTCAGCCTGGGGGATGGAATAACCCTTATGAGGAGACTGCTCCATAAACGGTGTATTCCAAATCAGCACGCGGCGATGCCTTTTCGGCTTGACACGGGCCTTCTCAGGTACCGCCTCTCGAATCTGCTCCGCCTGCTGCTTCGTAACCTGGGCCTTCACAAATGCAGGTGACATCAGCATTGCCACTATTAAAAAAACAGCTCTAAAAAAACGTATGCTTAACATCACTAAGATCTCCTTTTTTATTTCGCCTATAAGGACCAGCCTTGCCGATATTCGCGTCGAAGAGCCTCGTTAGCCGAGGCAAAATTTACTATTTTCATGGCCAGTGGGTCAAAATCGAGCCTTTGTTCAAATTGCGTGGCAACATTGCCTAAAAGCACAAACTGAGTCAGAGGACCGGAATAATCGAAGTTAGACATCGCAGGCGGCCCTCCTTTGCAAGCATCGAGCCACTCACGCTCATGACCTCTTGATCGCGGCAGCGAACGGGGCGGTCCCTGGAAGTCTTTGAATTGCTCTTCGGGAAGCAGACTAAAAGACATATTGTGCCCGGTAGAGTGCAGCATACCTTTCGTGCCTACGAGAAGGCAGCCGGCATGATCCTGCCATCTTTTCTCGCCGGCATCACCCCAGTCCAATCGGCGGCCCATCATCTTTTCTATCATGTCCCTGGGTCCCGGAGCCTGACCGGAACCATTGTACCAATTGACACTGACCGGCGGCATTTCACCTCGCGCAGGGAAATCATAGCGGATGATTTCCCACTTCGGAAATGTCGCCTTGTGGAAACCGGATACTTCGGCCTGCAGCCGAACCAGCCTTTCACCCGGCACTGCTGTGTCGGCTTTCCAGAGTGAATCGAGTTTTAGAGCTTTGAAAGGCAGGTTCATAGTATGGGAGGCCCAGTTCCCCAACTGGCACGTACCGAAGTCGCGCCAGCCGTGCCATCCGCTGACCCAGCGGGAATTATACGGCCGATACGCCGCCGGACCGAGCCAAAGGTCCCATTTGAGATAATCCGGCAGGTCGTGGACTTTGCTGGGATAAGGCAGATCTCCCGGTCCACCACCAGTATTCCAAGCATGGACGTCACGGATTTCACCAAGCACGCCCGCCTGAATAATTTCGACAGCCCGGCGGAAGGCCTCACTGGATGTACCCTGATTACCCATTTGAGTCGCCACCTTGCACTTGGTTGCTGTTTCCTGCAACACACGTGCTTCGTGCAGGTTGTGCGTTAGCGGCTTTTCACAAAAGACGTGCCTACCCATCTTCATTGCCATGGCCGATGCGACAGCATGAATGTGGTCGGGCGTGGCGATGACGACCGCATCGATTTGTTTGTCCATCTCCTCCAGCATCTTGCGGAAGTCATGATACTTTTTCGCTTTCGGGATTTCCTTGAATGAGCCACTGGCTTTTCGGTCATTGACGTCGCACATCGCCACAACATTCGTGCCTAATTTTGGAATAGTACCCACAAACCAGCTTCCGCGACCACCAACGCCAATAAGCGCGACACCAA
>JAOUFU010000190.1 GCA_029858035.1 Phycisphaerae bacterium | reverse complement strand
ACAAGTCAGAGCCAAAGTTCGGCGAAACCAGTCACGGCCCAACTGTGGTTGTTATGGGAGAAATAAAAAATATCAGCAATCTATCCTGGAAAGATGTGCAACTGGAAGTCCGATTCTATGACAAAGATAACAATTTGATAGATACCGACCAAAAGGAAAAATATTCCTTTGTAGTCCCCGCAAACGATATCAGCACATTCAAAGTATCCATACCAAGAGAATTTCCGGAAGAACAATATGCAAGCTGTAAGGTGCGGATTCTCTCAGCTCAAGATTCAAGAACGATGTGGTAAAATGATATTCAAAATTGTAAATACAAGACTGGCTGCAGCGGGCTTGTGTTTTTGAAGTGAGAATAAGTTTATTTCCCGTCTATTTCTTCTCTTATTTCATTAAGCAAGTTTATTGCTTCAATTGGGGTAAGATTATTTACGTCCGTTGAGGCGAGTTTTTCTAAGACGCTCTTATGTTTTTGGACGAAGAGGGAGTCTTTGTCCGGCTCTTTTGTTTTGTGGCGGGAGAGGTGTTCGCCGGTGGCTTCCTTTTGGAAGGTGCTCTCCAATTCTTCGAGGATTTCTTTGCTGCGTTCCAAGATGGACTTTGGTACGCCAGCCAGCTTTGCGACATGGATGCCGTAGCTTTTGTCTGTCCCGCCGGGCAGAATCTTGTGTAAAAAGACCACCTCATCCATCCATTCGCGGACAGCGACGTTGCAATTCTTTATGTTCGTAAACAGCTCGGCTAATTCGGTCAGTTCGTGGTAATGCGTAGCAAAAAGCGTTCGGCACTTTATTTTGGTTGCGATATGCTCGGTAATCGCCCAGGCAAGGGAAAGGCCATCGTAAGTGCTTGTGCCGCGACCGACCTCGTCGAGAACGACAAGCGATTTATCCGTGGCGTTATTGATTATGTTTGCGGTTTCGGTCATTTCGACCATAAAAGTCGACTGGCCTCGGACAAGCTCATCGGAAGCGCCGACACGGGTGAAGATTCTGTCAACCAGGCCCAACTCAGCGTCTTTAGCGGGGATGAAAGAGCCGGTCTGTGCCATCAGGGCAAGCAGGGCCACCTGTCTTATATACGTGCTCTTTCCGCTCATATTGGGGCCTGTTACAAGTATAACATCGCCTGCTTTTTCGCTCAGTTCGATATCGTTAGGTACAAACTCGGCGCCGAGCATTTCGGCCACGACGGGATGCCTGCCCTCGTTTATAAGCAACCGGCCGGTATCGGTCATTTTCGGGCGGATGTAACCGCGGCGTTTGGCAAGGTACGCGAGAGCGGTGAGACAATCGCACTGGGCGATGGTGTCGGCGAGAGATTGCAATCGGCTGACGTACTGGACGGATTGACGGCGGACATCTTCGAAAAGCCGCTGTTCCAATTCAAGGGCCTTTTCATCGGCGCTGAGGGCCTGGGTTTCGTATTCCTTCAGCTCTTCGGTTATGTAGCGCTCCGCGTTTTTGATTGTTTGCTTTCGTACATAATCGGCGGGGACCTTATCGGCTGCGGAACGGTTTACCTCAATATAGTAGCCGAATACTTTATTGAAGCCGATTCTCAGATTGCCGAGGCCGGTCCGCTCGATTTGCTGCTTCTGAAAATTGCGCAGCCAGCTCTGGCCGTCCTTTGAAATCGAACGAAGGCGGTCAAGCTCTTCTGAAAAGCCGGCCCTTATGACGCCGCCGTCGCGAAGATGTGAGGGACAATTCGGCTCGATTGCTGCTTCAAGCAGGTCGGCCAATTCATCCATACTGTCACACCGGCTGGCTAATTGCACAAGTAAATCAGCGGAAAATTTCTGAAAAATCTCGCGCAGCTTTGGTATTCGCCTCAGTGTTATCGCAAGGGCCACCAAATCCCTCGGAGTCGCCCTGAATGTGCTGATTCGGGCCGCGATTCGCTCCGGGTCGGATAAAGCCGCAAGCAATTTGCGAATATCGGCCAATTTTGTATCCTTCTCTTTTAATTCTTCGACAGCGTCCTGACGCAGCTCTATGGACGAAAGGTCGCAAAGCGGCATACAGAGCCAGTTTCTGAACTTGCGAGCGCCCATGCCGGTCAGCGTTTCATCGAGGCATTCGAGCAGCGAGCCTTTTTGGGTTTCTGTACGAATGGTTCGAAGGACTTCCAGGCTTCGCAGCGTGGCCGGGTCTACTTGCAGGAATTTTTTGCGATTGATTTTTTTCAGGCTCCGGATATGGCCGAGCGTGGTCTTTTGTGTTTCATTCAGGTATTCGATAATGGCGCCGGCAGGAGGAATGAGGCCATCCTCACCGTCACTGATGCCGAAGCCTTCGAGGGTAGCTGTGCCGAAATGCTTGAGCAGGCGCTGTCTTGCCTGATATGGATCGAAATACCAGGCGGGACGCTCGGTTACGATGGCGCGGGTCAGCTGCTCGACATCTGCGGCGAGCTTTCTTGTCTCGGCTTCAAAGAGTTCGCCTCGCCTGTCGGGCAGCAGACACTCAGCCGGGGAGAGACGCAGCAGCTCATCGAGCAGTTTTTCTTCGGGCAGGTCCTGTACGAAGAAGTGGCCGGTGGAAATATCTACCCAGCTAATAGCGGCCTGGTGTTTTGTCCCCAGACCTACCGCACAGAGGAAATTGTCCTCTTTGGCATCGAGCAGGATATCATCGGTTAGCGTGCCCGGCGTGACGACCCGCACGACGTCACGTTTGACGACGCCCTTTGCGGTTTTTGGATCTTCTACCTGCTCGCAGACGGCGACCCTGTAGCCGGCCTGAATCATTTTCTTCAGGTATCCATCGACGGCGTGATATGGTACGCCGGCCAGCGGGATAGGATTGCTGCCCTTGCTTCGGCTGGTTAGTGTCAGGCCGCAGACACGCGAGCAGGTCCTGGCATCCTCGTAGAAGGTCTCGTAGAAATCGCCCATGCGAAAAAACAGTATACAGTCGGGGTATTTGGCCTTGAACCGAGAGAACTGCTTCATCGCAGGCGTTAATTTTTCATTTGTGGCGGCCATATTGCAAGATTATACAGTAAGTTGGCCGTTTAACAACTCTGTTATGATTGATGTGGCCTGCTGTTTGGATTCGGCGTTTTTGAGTTTCTTCAGGAGGCTTTCCTGCCTGTCTGTAAAGCAAACGGCAGTATGCAGGTCAAAATCGGCCACGCCGGCAAGCTGCCGGATTTTTTGCATGAGATCTTCGATACCGGTCTCGAATTTTGCACTTATCTGCACGGTATTTGCCAAAATCTTCGGCAGTTTATCGGCGTCGAGCTTACCGGGCAAATCAGATTTGTTCAAGACGGTCAAAAGTTTTTTGTCTGTGATTTTCTCAAGAAAGCGGATATCATTCCGGTCGACAGGCCGGCTGTTATCCAAAACGAGCAAAACCAGGTCCGCATCTTCTAAAATTTGGGCAGTTTTTTGCTGAGATGCTCTTTCGACAACACGTTCAGGCGTTGCTGCAAGCTCTTCATCCAGACCTGCCGTATCAATGAAGTCTACTGAAAGCGGGCCGATTTTACATCGTGCTGAGACCCAGTCCCGTGTTGTGCCTTTGATATCGGTGACTATTGCTTTCTGTCGGCCGGCAAGGCAGTTTAACAACGTGCTTTTGCCGGTGTTTGGCGGGCCGACTATTGCAGCTTTGCAGCCGTTGATAATCAGTTTCGCTTTACAGCTGTTTTCAAGTATTCGCTCGGTGTCGTTTTTGATTTGGTCAATCGATATAGTGTTATCGTTTTTGAGCCATTCGGCCGCTTTTTTAGTTAGGCCGGCTTCAATTTGGTTTACGATTATTTTTGTTCCCTGAAGTGTTCTGGCCTCCGGCTGGGTGAGTTTGGCTTCGAGAGCAATTGTATTAGAGTGTTTTTGTGCCGCCAGGATTTTGGTTAGAAGCCGGTCTGCGGTCAGGAGCTCGACGCCCTGCTGCCGGAGCAATTGCATTATCATCTCGTTGATAAGGGGATTACCGTGACAGTGTATGGCGAAAGTGCCGGGGCCCTCGCAGCCAATTACAACCTCGTCGATGGTCTCTTGTGCATCGACGATTGTGCCGAGAAGAATTTTGCCGGGTTGATACGTTGGCGGTTTTTCACCGGCGGGCCTGAATACCTTTTTTATGACGGCTTCGGCTGTGTCACCAAAGACCTGAATGGTTGATATTGCCCCGGTCCCTTTGCCGGTCGTTACTGCAGCGAAAGCAGTCATAGGTTAGATGACCTGCTCCATTTTTTCTTCGATATATTTTTTGTATGCCAGGACGATGCCTTTTATGACGAGGTCCGGCACGCAGGAATCAATAAACTCACAGTCGTCCTTGATAATTTCAGCGGCTGAGCCTGTCAGTACGGTGTGAGGCCATTTTCCGAGACTCTCTGCATAACGCCTGATAACCTCCTGCACTGTAGCGACAGCCGAATAATACAGTCCGCAGTTTATGGCCTCGTTTGTATTTTTTCCGTAGGGCGCCTTCGGCCGGGTGATTTTTACTTTTGGCAACTGTGCAGTGTGTTCTTTAAGTGCGCTTGCACCGATATCAAGACCCGGACAGATGGCGCCTCCAAGAAAAATACCTTTATCATCAACGAGGTCAATGGTGACAGCGGTGCCGACATCTGCAACAGCTACGGCATCTTTTACAACGGCGTAAGCAGCAGCGGCGGAGACTACTCTGTCTGTGCCAACCTTATCCGGCTCATCCAGCCAAAGGGTCATCGGCAGAGGTATATCTTCGCCTATAATGTGCACCTTTTCATCGAGATTGTCCTTTACTATTTCGCGGACAAGTTTGGTCCAGGCGGGTTTCACGCTGCAAACAACGATAACACCATCACGTTTTCCTTCTGAAGAGCTTTCGGCAACGGGGATTTTTTCCCACGCGGACTTGAAAAGTTCGGTCAATTTGGCATGGGACCGGCCCGATACGGACTTGATAAATTCTTCTTCGTCCTGTAAGTAAAGGGCTACTGCAATATTCGTATTGCCGATATCTACTGCAATTATGTTCATAATTAATCGCTCGTAGTTCGTGAATCACGTCTGGATTTACAATTCATTATACCATCTGTTCCTATACGTACTTTTTACCTTATTCTTTTGCCCTTGTCAATCTACAGCAATAGTGTACGGAACATAAAAAATTTTAAATTCCAGTAGACAAATTGCCCTGTTCGGTCACTATGTTAATAGAGTACGTTAAGACTTGAGGGCCCTTAGTTGACAAAACCAAGCGATAGAGAGCTGATACAGGCAGTATTGGCCGGCGAAAAAACAGGCTACGAAAAGCTTTATGACCGTTATGGTCCGTTGATACGGGCCATCTGCTACGATACCACCCGGAACCTTACTGACGCCCAGGACCTTGCACAGGATGTATTTATGCGAGCATACGAGAAGTTAGGCCGTTTGCGTGACCGTGACATTTTTGGAAAGTGGATTGTCGGGATTGCCCGATTTCGCTGCAAAGAATGGCGGCGCCGGAGGTCACAGGGCCGAGACAATTATGTTGGGCTTGACGATACCGGGCTGTCTATTGCTAATCCGTCGAATGACGACCGGATAGAACGGCTTAGAGAAATGATTACGAAACTTCCGGAAAAAGAGCGGTTAGCTTTGCATACGTTCTATCTGCAGGACAAATCAGCAGACAGCGCACGCAGGATAATCGGCCTTTCAAGGTCAGGATTCTATCGGCTTCTTGGCCGGGCCCGGAAACGGTTGGAGCACTTACTGGTTAAAGAACAGGAGGATATCCGATGAAAACGCCATTGGATAACGATTTGAAAAAAGTGTACGAAGCGTTTAACCAAAAGCACGACCAACTTCGCGAGAGTTTGATGCCTTCGCTGTCCAGAACTTCCAAACAGCATAAACAGAGAAATAAGTTTGCCCACATAGGGGCACTTATTGGAGATACCATTATGAAAAGCAGAACAACAAAATTAGCCGCTGCGGCGGTGATAATAATAGCGATACTAACAACAATACACTTTTTGGGTAATCCAATTGAAGGCATTGCGTGGGCTGATGTCGTCCGGCCCATCCTAACCGCCCGTACTGTGGTATTCAATGTTATTACGGTCGAGGGAGAAAATGTTCCCATCACCAAGGTTATGAACATGGGTACGCAACGGGTCAGAAGCGAATTGTTATCGCCAGATGGGAAGACTATACAGGTGATAGCAATCTTCGATTATGACACTTCCCGGATGCTCGAGCTGATCCCGAAGCAGAAGACGGCGGTATTAATCGATCTAAAAGACATGTCGGAGAAACCCGAAAACATCTTAGAAACAATGAGAAACCTAATCACGGAATTACAGAATGATCCTGATGTTTCGGTCGAGCCACTCGGCGAGAAGGAAGTAAACGGCCAGATTGCAAAAGGCTTTCGAGCTACCGGCCCTGATGGTGAATTGACGGTCTGGGCGGATCCACAAACCGCCCTGCCGATACGAATGGAGCAGAAATGGCGCCAGATGCAATTTGTTTGTAAGGATTTCCAATTCGATATCGAAATGGACGAATCACTATTCAGTATGAAAATACCTGAAGGTTACACTGCACTCCCAAAGGCTGCGCTTTCCATTGCGGACTCAACCGAACAGGACCTGATCGAAAGCCTTCGTATCTGGGCAGAGGTTATACTGGATGATGTCTTTCCCAGAGATATTAGCACCCAGGTTTATGTGGATGACGTCAATAAGAATCGTGAGAAATTCGCGACACTTCAAAAAGAGGAAAAGTTGAAATTGGCATTGAAGCTGGGTCCTGGATTCGTATTCTTTAACCTCCTAAAGGCCGAGAACGATTGGCACTATGTTGGCAATGGTGTAAAACTTGGAGATGCAGAATTGCCCGTCTGTTGGTATCGTCCGGATGGTTCGGAAACCTACCGAGTCATTTACGGTGATTTGAGTGTTAGGGACGTGGCGCCTGAGAATCTGCCGAAGTAAATTTGCTTGGCAAGTATATTGTTTACCACAAAGGCCGGGCTGGTTTGGCTCGGCCTTTTTTTGCTTTTTTTTAGGTACGAGGGTATTTTAGGCTTGCAAGGCAAAATCTGGCAGGGAAATTGATTATATTTAGACCCAAAAGGGATGTTTGTTTGTCATATAGGTGACGGTCGACCGTTGTATATTGTACAAGCTGCTCGTTGATGGTTGAAGATACACTGCTCAAATTAAGATTTAATCGCGGGGACAGGGATGCTCTGTGTCGCATCTATGAAAAGTACAAAGATGATTTGCTGAAGTTGGCGGTTGCTCTCTTGAATGATATAAGTGCTGCTGAAGATGTTGTGAATGACGCCTTTGTTACTTTTACACAATCTATGGGAGAAATTCGCTTGACTGGAAATCTTAAAAGTTTTTTGACAACTTGTGTTGTAAATCATGCTCGTAACGTGTATCGAGCAAAACAACGAAAAAAGACGGTTGGAATTGATGAAGCAGGACACATTAAATCAGATGCGAACGGGCCGGAGCAATCTGCTATTTTCAATGAAGAATATCAGCAACTAAAGGATGCCATGGCTGAACTTGCTTACGAGCAGCGAGAAATCATAGTCTTACGCTTGCACAACGGCATGAGGTTTAGGCACATTGCCAAATCACTGAATATTTCAATAAATACGGCCAAAAGTCGCTATCGCTATGGTTTGGATAAACTACGTTCACTATTCAATAGTGAGGTGCAAAAATGAAGCCTGCAAAAAACATAGAGAAACACATTAAGAATATTTATGTTGAAAGTTTACCGGCTACCACAAGAGCTGAGTTGGACGAGAGAGTTCTTGGTAATGTAATGGAGGCGCTTGAAGAGTCAAAAAAGAAGAAATCGGCTGCAATTCAGCCCAATATATGGAGAATAATTATGAAAAGTAGAATAACAAAACTCGGCACGGCTGCGGTCATTATTATTGGCGTGCTTGGATTTTTTCTTTTCTTCGGAAATAACAAGCCAACACTCTATGCCGAGATTGTAAAAGGGCTGGAGAGCGCTCGCACGATGCACTGTGCCGTCAGGATTTATCGCGACGGAAAGTGGGAAACCTACTACCAGATATGGTTCGACGACGAAAAAGGAGTGGCCGAGACAGGTTATCCTGCTAATAGGTATCACCAAAGAATTGATGACGGTGTTTTCTTGTGGCGATATACTCCGGGCAATGATTTTGTTGTGCGGTCGAAGAGCATTGGCGCTACCGTCCATATCGGATACCTTGTTTTCGGCAAGCGGCCTCAGAACAAGGCGGTTAGAAAACCGGAGGGCGACAGAAATGTCGACGGTGTT
>JAOUFU010000189.1 GCA_029858035.1 Phycisphaerae bacterium | reverse complement strand
ATCTCGGGAATCACGGGGGGGGCCAGTGACATCGTTCGAATACCGAGGCCCAGCAGGAGCATAATGTATTCCGGCTCCGAAGCCATCTCCCCGCAAACGCTAACGCCTATCTGTGCCTTGTGCGCATCCTGAATAACGGTCCTTATAAGGCGAAGCACAGCCGGGTCTGCGGCCGAGTATAATGTAGATACCAATTCATTGCCGCGGTCAACAGCGAGAGTATATTGAATCAGGTCGTTTGTACCGATACTTAGAAAGTCGGCGTCTCGGGCAAGTGTAGAGGCGGTCAAAGCCGCCGACGGCGTCTCAATCATAATTCCTACCTGAATATTCTTATTGTACTCCAGGGACTCTTCATCAAGGTCCTCCATAACGTCACGCAAAATCATCCTGGCCTGCTTCATCTCCTTCAGATTGCTGATTAACGGAAACATAACCTTGACATCTCCGAGAACCGAGGCCCGCAAAATCGCGTGCAATTGCCTTTTGAACATAGTAAGGTTCTGGAGGCAAAATCTGATAGACCTCAGCCCCAAAAACGGATTCGGCTCAGGTGCAAAACGCTTTCTTTGCGTATATTTATCCGCACCAAGATCCATAGTCCTTATTATCACAGGGCGATGCTTAAAAAAGCCAACGGTCTCGGCATAAGCCTCGTAATGGTCCTTCTCCGTAGGCTCACTTTTGCGGTTAAGGTACAGGAACTCGGTCCGGTATAAGCCAATGCCATCTCCACCCTTTTGCAAAACCAGCTCCGCCTCATCGGGAAACTCGATATTTCCTAACAATGTAATCTTGGTGCCATCCCGTGTTATCGCCGGCTTTCTCCTTATCCCATCAAGTCTATGCTCAAGCTGTGTAAATTCCTGAGAATATTCTTCGTACTGCCTGATTGTCGCCTCATCGGGATTTACAATGACGATACCACGATTTCCGTCAACAATGACGGTATCTCCACCAGTGACATACTCTGTAAGGTCCTCGAGCGCCACAACCGCAGGGATACCTAAAGAGCGGGCAACAATAGCGGTATGACTGGTTCTTCCACCGGCATCTGTGGCAAGTCCTTTGACAAATTTTCTGTCAAAGCCGGCTGTTTGTGTAGGACTCAATTCGCGAGCAACAACCGCAACTTCCTCTGTCAGATGCTCAACGTCCTCACGCTTTCCGCCGAGAAGCTGCCTGAGCAGCCGCCTTTCGATATCGTAAATATCCGCCGCCCTCTCGCTGATGTAAGCATCTTTTACCTTTGTAAAATGTGACGCAATCTCGCGCAGGATCACTGAAACTGCGTACTCTGCTGTTACCAGCTTCGAATCGACCAAGTCCGTTATACGCTTTCTCAGGCTTCTATCGTGCAAGTATCGCAAATGCACAGCAAAAATGTCTTTTATCTTGCCTCCGCCGGTATCATCCTGCGCCGCTTCAAGCTCAGTCAGCTGGTCAATTGCAGCTTTGAAGGCATTCCTTATCCGCTGAACCTCGTCCGCTCGCTGTGAAGGTGTAATTGAACGGCGGGGAATTCTGTAATCCTCGGAATCGATAATCAGCAACTTGGCAATAGAAATGCCCGGCGAAACAGCTATACCTTTTTTTATTTCCATTGAACACTTTTCTTATTTATTATAAATCGAGAAACTCGAATATCGCGATTCGCATTTCATCTTGTGGGCCATCCCACTATTGTTTCAGGTCTTTTGCCTTACTTTTTCGATTTTTCTTTTTTGGCGTCGGCTCATCGAAATGCTTTTCTACGACAAGCTCCCGCAAAGCATCGACTGCTTCTTTGGCATCAGCACCTTCAGCTTTAATCTTCAGTTTTGTGCCACAAGTCGCAGCAAGCATACTCATCTGCATAATACTCTTTCCGTCCACGGTATTTTCATCATTGCTGACGTTAATATCGCATTCAAACTGATTTGCAATGTCAACAAACTGCATTGCCGGGCGCATATGCAGTCCATCGGCGTTTTTAATCTCCACCGACGCTTCGCAAACCACTCTTTGCGGTGAATCCTTTTCTGTCTGCATATTCAGGCCCGGTCTCACCCCCTTACATCTATAAATTTATAATAACTATAACTGCGGATTTTCGTCGGCCTCTCTCAGAAGAAACTCGATCTGTTCGGCCGTCTGTGACTGCCTGAGAAACTTTCGAAACTTCTCCTGCTGCAAATGTTTGAAAACATGCTCCATCGTCTGCAGATGCTTGTCGGGATTGTCCAATGGGCTGATTAAAAGTATCACCGAATAAACGGGCTGTTTGTCGAGAGCGGCAAAATCAATACCGGCACTGCTGACTCCTATCGAAGCAACTATATCTTTAACCGCGCCGTGTTTGACATGAGGGACAGCAATACCTTTACCCATTCCCGTACTTGCTTCTTTTTCCCTTTTAATCACCGCCTTTGTAATTTCTTCACAGTTACCCTTCCCGATCCGCCCGGCTTTATCAAGAGCCGAAACAAGCTCCTCTATCGCACCGTCACGGTCTGTGGCTTTTAGCTCCGGAATTAACGCCTTAAAACAGACAAAATCTGTAAATCCCATTTTTACCTGCTCAAAATAATCCTTTTAGCCGGTTTACCTGAACAAGAACACAAAACAGCCGTCATAAGTTCACAGGCTTTCAATATTGTTAAACCCGGGATCTTATGTTTTTAAGTTCTGCTCTACATCACCAGCGTGTTTGTTGTCCCTCTCTTTGCCCTTTTTTCTTCTGAGCTGCCGTTCAAGTTTGTGGACAGCTAAATCAATACACCGGTAAGCATCATCACCGATTTCGGTAACAATGAAGACCTTGCTGTGTTCACCCCTTGCAATTATCTCTACGCTGGTCTTTCCGCCCTGGCTGCCGTCGATAATTACCTCAACCTGATTGATACTATTGTAGTACTTTGGCAGCTTGGCGGTCTTTTCCTCTGCGTGGTTTCTAATTGCTTCCGTTATTTCGATATGTTTGCCGGTAATAGTAAAAAGCAAAATCGTTCTCCTTAACTAAATTCGGACAAAATCCATCTCATTCTTCTTTATTTTCCGCCACAGCCTTCGGTAAAACGGCCATGTGCTGACTGCCCGGTGCTATAACGCCTGCGCTGACTGTAAATCTAAGAGCTTCTTCAATCGTCATATTCGTCTCTATTGTCTGCTTTTTGGGCACCATTATAACAAAGCCGGTAAACGGCGTTGGTGAAGTGGGTATAAGAACAGTTAGAAATTCCTTTTTCACATTGTCTACGACTCTCTGAATTCCAGAGCCTGTAACAAAACCAATCGACCATATACCCTTTCTGGGATACTCAACCGCAACAACCCTTGAGAACATCTTTTTCTGCTCTTCCTGGGTAAGCAAAAAATCGGTAATTTGCTTTATATAAGGGTAAACCCTCCTTAACAAGGGCGTGTTCATTATGAAGTTTTCAATCATTCGCCAGAGGCTTCTGCCTACGACACTTGCCAGCAAGGCACCCACTAAGCACACTGCAAGCACAGCAATAAGAAAACTCCCTGCAGATTTTGCAACTTCCCACCACTTTTCGTCCAATTTGTCAACAAAGGAGGCGGGGGCAATTATTCCCATCAACCATTCCAGACCATTTTTTAAGTGGCTGCCGAGATTGGCCTGGATAAATTTGTAGCCCAGGACGAATATCCAGATAGTCAGGACGGTCGGCAATAATACCGCCAGACCACGCAAAAAATAATTTCTAAAGCGTCTCGAAAGACTCATATCCTTAACACCAAATTCCCTGCCGTTATCAACTTGTTAATTCCTGCCCTATTGAGGCTCCTGAAAAAACGGACCTTAAGCAGGACACCGTAGTTTAATCTACGGACTTCTTAGAGTCAACAAAAAAGTCTTTCCGGTTTTGAAGGCTGTTTTTGGGGTCCTTCGGCAGATGTGCACCGATCAAGTGTATCACAGCACCCGGCAAAGAGGCGAGCATCCATACGGCCCGCTGACAGAGCACGAGCGTGGAGGCGGCACCCTTGGCGGTGCCGGCAAACGTAATAAACATATATGCAAGCATTCCCTCAACCACCACCGCACCGCCGATACTCACGGGCACCGCCCCCAACACCCAGGTGAGCGTAAAGAAAACGTAGTAATATTTGACGCCGGCCTGAATTCCAATATTGCGACCAAGAAGCCAGAAAGCGGTGATTGTCAGAAGCTGCAAAAAAACCGTCAGGGCAAATGCGGCAAGCATTGTTAAGGGCTTGCTGCAGTAAATAACAATCGCATCCTTGAACTTAATAATTACTTTCAAGCTGGACTGGCGGATGTATGAGCAAACCTTTAGAAGCATCGAGCGGCCCCTCTTGTTCAACAAGAGAACGCACAAAACCACGATAATAATGACTACCGCCCATAAAAAAATGGATTTGTATTGGGCAAAAAAATTGACAAAGCCGCCGGTACCGCTGGAAGTTATTTCAAGATCCTTGCCTCGCAAAAAGAGCGAGTAGAAGAAAACAGCAATTATCAATGTGCTCGACAATCCGATTACCCTGTCAACGAACACACTGAGAACCGCCTCGAACTTTTTATCGGTGTGCATGGTAACATACCAGGCACGAAGCAGGTCACCGCCCATTGAGCCGGGCATAAAATTATTGTAAAACCAGCCCAAAAAATAAAGTCTGACGGCAGCCCAAAACCTTATAAAGATAGACTGTGACCTCAACAGCAGCCACCAACGCAATCCCACTATCACCTGGGATATAATAAAGACACCGAGAACAAGTGCAAAAATCCCCAGGTTTATGCTGCGAAAAGTGTCTGCTAAATTCCCCCATCCCACTTCACGCCTGATCCAAAAAAAACCGGCAATAATGCCGCCTGATACGACGGCAATACGCAGAAACAGGAATATACTTCTCGATTTCTTTGGTTCCTGGTCGTTAGGCAACCTCTAATCCCCAATAAAACACTTGTTTTCGCAGATAATAACGTGTAAATTGATAATTGGCAACTGAATATTAAAAACAAAGACAATAGTCAATGGAGCAGGAATTTGGCTGCAAAGCAAAATATTGAAGAAGGTTTGGAATTTACTCCGAAATTCAATGAGAACGGCCTGATACCGGCTATCGCCCAGGATGCAAAGACAGGTCAGGTCCTCATGGTCGCCTATATGAACCGGGCGGCGCTGGATGCGACAATTCAAACCGGCTTGGCTACTTATTTCAGCAGATCACGTAAGAAATTGTGGAAGAAAGGCGAGGAAAGCGGGCACGTTCAAAAAGTAGAACAGATACTCGTGGATTGTGACCAGGATTGTATTGTCCTCAAAGTGACCGTCGATGCCGGCCAATGTCACGTCGGATACCAATCCTGCTTTTACCGGGCATTGAAGGCCAACAGTGACAAAAAGCTGGAAAATATCGCAGAGAAGGTCTATGACCCCAAAAAAGCGTACAAAACGTAATCGCTAACCCAAACGCTGCACGAATATATCTACCTGATACACAAGAACTTATCGGTCTTTCACTTGATTTGTCTGCTAAAAAATACCCGATAGTTCCGATAATTTCCTTGACTTTTATCCCACAGATTCGTTAAAATAAATAAGATTAAAATCACAATCTGACGATAAAAGGTGATAATGTTTTTATGAGTCTACGTCAGATTTGCACCAGGTGGTAAAAATGCAGGAGAGGTCAGATGTGATACATATCTATTTTTCTAAATGGAGGTCTCAATTATGAAAAAAACTAATGTAAAATTGTCAATTTTTTGTATTGTTTCCGTCTGCCTTGTGGCGGCCGGACCGGCTTTTGGCAGGGTCCTTTTTAACATTGACGTCTTCGAGGATTGGGAAAAAGCATTGAACACACCCCCCGAACCGGAACAGCCTTTTGTTCGCCCGCTGCTGCCCCACGAATGGGACGAGTATATGTGGCTTTGGGAGGATCCCTGCAGCATCATAGAGGGCGAACCCTATCCGGACACCACGTTTGCGCCGCCCAGCCTGTATGTCTGGGAGGGCGGTGGTTCGTCGGGTGACTCTAACTATCCGGAAGACGCCGGCCTTGTAATGTACTGGGGACCTCCTGAGCCGCCGGTAGAAGGCAACTACGCCTCCGCCTGGGTATACGAGTATGGTGCTGACCCCGACTTAAGCCGGGCGTTAATAAAGGTACAGGTATACGCGCCACAGCTTAGTCCGTTTGGCCTGCCCGGTCAGATTACGCAGATATCACTCGCAATTCAGGACCAAAACTATCAGCGCCAGGCATGGTACTGGAACGTCGGGCCGGGAAAAACCATACCATGGAATACATGGACGCCGATAACTGTTAATCCGTCCCTTGCCGGGGTAAACGCAACCACCCCGAAAGCCGACTCCTTCGCGGGTTCCCGTGCCTTCGATGTGAAAAAGGTCACGATAATGATTTTCGATGAGAATGGCCGGTGGGTGCCTGGAAGTATCAACGTGCCGCCTCCCGGGCAGCCGGCGCCGTGGCATTTATGGAACTACTGGAACTATCTGATGGTGGTGCCGAATCCAAATCCGACCCAGCCTCCGCAGCCTGTACCACAATTCACGGGTAAATATCATATAAAGTGGAGTCAGCCGCCTAAGGTCATCGACTCCAATATCCCGCAGAGAATCCTCGGCTGGGATGAGAAGTCGAACTACAAAAATCCGCCTATAATGGCTGATGACTGGCTGTGCAGGGACGACCGGCCCGTCACGGACATCCACTGGTGGGGTTCGTTCATCGGCTGGAACCAGCCCTATCCGCCGCCGATACTGCCGCGCGCATTCCATATCGGTATATGGACGAACGTCAGGGCCGGCGCGGACACGGACTTCAGCCACCCTGGCACTATGGTTTGGGAAAACTTCTGCAACAATTGGGTGTGGAACTTCTTCGGATATGACGAACACCCCGACCAATTGGATCCCGAATACTACACGGAGAGCTGCTTCCAGTTCAACCAGCTTTTATCCGAGGACGAATGGTTCTATCAGGAACCCGAGGAGCCAAACACCATCTACTGGCTGAGTATTGCGGCCATCTACGATCCTAATGTCTACGCTGACCCGAACTTCCACCCTTGGGGGTGGAAGACCCGGCCGTGGCATTTCGAGGACGATGCCGTGCGTATAATGGCTGCTTTACATCCTGACGGTACTCAGTGGCCGTCCGCCTTGAAGATAGGTTCTCAATGGCAGGCTGGAGATCCTGTGTTCTGGCCTGACTGGGACCACTCCTGGGACCTGGCGTTCGAGCTGACAACCATTATGCCCGACCCGCATCCTGATGACAATGACCCGCCGGGGCCGGGCCCGATAGACTGGGACGTGCCGCCGCTGGGCGTCTCTCCAACCGTAATAACAATGACCGCTAAGACACTTACGGACGAAAGCGGCGTCGAATACTACTTCGATGAACTGACCGGCAATGCCGGTGGCGATGACAGCGGCTGGCAGGACAGCTCCGGCTATACCGACAGCGGTCTTGACCCGAACACGGGGTATGTATACCAGGTCAAGGCACGCGACAAATCCCCCAACAAGAATGAAACGGGCTTCTCGCCTCCTGGGACAGCAACAACACCGCTGCCGACTCTTGTCAACTATAACGCCGACCATATTGTAAATCACAAGGACCTGGCCTACTTTGCTAACAAGTGGCTGACAAGCGGCCCGTAAGCTATCAGCAGTGACTCATACGACGATTAAGGGCTGTAAACCTTCCGGCTTACAGCCCTTTTTTTTGCGCATAGACAATAAGCAGGCAGGGCGTGTATCGCACACCAAAAAGTTCTCCTATATTACCCGCCTATAAGGTACCTTACTCCGGCCCCCTGTACCTGCCCTGTTGAGTTTCTGCTCTTTACTGTTTGCCGAAGAAGAGACTTCTGCTGTCGCTTTTCCATTAGTTAATAGTTTTCATTCATCGGTAACAAACTCTACTTCAATATTCATAAGTAAGGCATAATCCAGTAAATTCACTAAAGAGTCTCTGTTCATATCGATTTGGTCGCAGAAGTCAGGATGGACACAATCTTCATTCAACCAGTACCATGCCAATTCTTCAATCACCTTCAGGCCGGGATGGATTATTCTGACATTAGAAGTACCAAGAAAGATATTGCCATCAGCAAAGAAACCTGCAACAGTCAAAGCCTGCGGCCAATCGCCTGTTAGTGAGCAGAGAGCCTGACGCTCAAAGGCCGCCTCAATCTCCACCACCTTATCCTTATTGATAAAGACATACAGAGGGGCGGATTGGAAACCAAAAGAATGCAATACGG
>JAOUFU010000188.1 GCA_029858035.1 Phycisphaerae bacterium | reverse complement strand
CTTTGTCTTCGATCTCCGTGTCGATATGCCATAACAAAATCCCTTTCATTTGGTAATCCCTATTATTACATATCGGCTCGAATATACAACTAACTTCGAAACCTCAATTGTGACACAGCCTGTTTGCCCAGGGCAAGCTACGCTCCCTTAGATATACTCAGGGCAATCAGGGCAGGCAGGGCAGGTTATTCTCGGAAAGGGTAAAAAAGCTATTGTTGTTATCTTGCTATGTGGTATAATTGCACAATCTTGCTGAAAAATGACAGCGGATTGCGATTTGCGTTTACTATTTGTGGATAGTATAGATGGCTGATAAATCGGCGTTAACAAAACTACTTACGAGAGTGAAGTTTGAGAGGATAGAGGGTGTTTTCCGGAAACATTTCCAATTAGGGCTGGAAACGACGAACATCAGAGGGGCGGAAATACGTGGGCTATGCAGCGGCGACTGCCATCCGGAGTTTTGCCGGATAGTTCGCAGCAGTGCTGCGGGGCGAAGGAGATGCCAGAAAGAGAGTAAGCGCGGTCTGGAGATAGCGATAGAGACGGGTCAGTCTTATATTCGTCTTTGTCACGCAGGGATTGTGGTTGTTTGTGTTCCTGTTATGGACAAGGACGATGCGCTTGGCGGGATGTTTTTCGGCAAGTGCCTTTGGGAGCCGGCAACGGAGATTCTGGTCGAGGACATCCGGAAACGATTGAAGGGCATTCGTTTCGACAGGAACAAACTTGTGGCTGCGATTGGTAAGCTTCCTGTTATCCCCGGCCGAAAAATCCACAAGGCCGCGGAGTTTTTGTTTGATTTGCTTTACGAGGTTGGCGGGTTCGACCCACGCGTAGTCAGGTGGCGGAAACAGAGGTCGGAGCAGCAGTCGCAGATAGGGGAGTTTATCCAGGAGAGAAAAAAGGTCGGCACGGAGTGGCGGTATCCTCTGGAAAGTGAACGCGAGCTGATAGGGAAAGTGAAAATCGGGGACAGGACCGGCGCCAAGGAGATTCTGAATTCGATACTGGGTACGATATTGTTTCATAATCCCGGCGACCTTGGCGTCCTTAAAGCAAGATTGCTGGAGCTGTTGAGTATCCTCAGCCGGTCGGCGGTGGAAGGCGGAGTGGATATTGACGTTATGCTCGAGAAGAACCTGACCTTCGTCGACAAGGTGATGCATATTAACAACCAGCAGGATTTGTGCGCGTGGATAAGTACGGCGCTGAACGAGTTTGTCGAGCTGGTCTATTCTGCACAAGACGCCAAGAAGGTGACTCAAATCCGGCCTGCTATAAATTATATCGACGCCAACTACGATAAGCCGATAACGCTTGCCGATATCGCTAAGATTTCGCACCTTAGCGTTTCGAGGCTTGCTCATATATTCAAAGAGCAGATGGGGATTACTATTATCGATTACCTGACGAGTGTGCGTATCGAGCGGGCCAAACAGCTTCTGCTGGCGACGGAGCAGAGCTGTACGGAGATTTGTTTTCAGGTCGGCTATAATAATCAAAGCTATTTTTCGCGGACGTTTAAGGAGCTTGTTGGGATGTCGCCGCGACAATTCAGGGCGAGAAACCAGCGGAGAGAGAAGATTTCGGCGCCGTTATAATCGTATCTCTTATATCGTATTGCGTATTGCGTGAGGGATAGCGTTGCAATCTACAGTGATGAGTATGTTCTTTTGAGCATACGACAATTCTTATCTTGACAGATTAGGTGAAATTGGGATACTATCCGTGTTTATTGAAAATGGATTTGATACAGATTCTGCAATAGAGAAGGTTTTGGCTTTTGAAACTTAAGCGTATCGCCATATTGGGTTCGACGGGCTCCATAGGAAGAAATGCCCTGCGCGTAATCGATGCGCTTAATTCGTCGCCCGTGGCTCGTGATTCGTCGCTCAAAGAGACAAAAACGCAGTACGAAGTTGTAGCGTTGAGCGGACACAGCAGTGTTGAGCTTTTGGCTGCACAGGCGAGAAAGTACAGGCCGAAGTATGTTGCTGTCACAAACGCTGATTGTGTGGAGGCGTTTCGAGAGTTAATTGGTGATTTAGATGTTGAGATTCTTTCCGGGCCTGATGCTTTGACAGAGATTGCGGAGCTTGATGAGGTCGATGTTGTCCTTACTGCGGTTGTGGGGGCGGCGGGTCTGCCTGCGCTTCTTGCGGCTGCGAAGAAGGGCAAAACACTTGCTATCGCCAACAAAGAGCCGCTTGTTATCGCCGGCGAGTTGCTTACGGGAACGGCGAAGGAAAACGGGGGCCTTATTTTGCCTGTTGATAGTGAACATTCGGCGATATTCCAGGCAATGCAGGCCGGGGCCCATGAGGAAGTTCGTAAAGTCATTCTAACGGCTTCGGGCGGGCCATTTAGAACAGCCACTATGGAGGAGATCCAGAACGTAACGCTGGAGCAGGCCCTGTCACATCCGACGTGGGACATGGGGCCGAAAGTTACCATTGACTCGGCGACGATGGCCAACAAGGCGTTTGAGGTTATCGAGACGCGTTGGCTTTTTGATATGCCTATGGAAAAGATAGATGTCCTGGTGCATCCCGAATCGATTGTACATTCGCTTGTGGAATTTGTGGACGGGTCGTTAATAGCGCAGCTTGGTTTGCCTGATATGTGCCTGCCGATCCAGTATGCCCTGACGTATCCTGAGCGTGTAGAAGGAATTGCCAAGTGTCTGCGGCTCGAAGAGATCGGGAAGCTTACGTTTGAAAAACCGGATTTAGAGAAATTTGGGGCTCTGGCTCTGGGTTTTGAGGTTGGGCGTGTGGGGGGTTCGGCTCCGGTAGTATTTAACGCCGCGAACGAGGTTGCAGTAGAGGAATTCCTGGCCGGGAGGATAAAATTTGTTACAATAGTCGAACTTATAGAACATTGCGTGAATAAACATGATGTAAAGAGGCGCGTTTCTCTCGAAGAGATATATGAAGCAGACGCCTGGGCCAGAAGAGAGGTTATTGAATGTCTGAAACAGAAGGCTTTTTGAAGCGGTTTCCTAAAAAGTATTATCGTGCGTTATTCTTGGCTGTAGCTGTGGCAGTGTTTATTTATCTAATCGCCCGAAATATCGGTGCATTCGGTAATATACTGCTGGTAGTGCTTGGTTTTGGTGCTGTAGTTCTGGTTCATGAGTTCGGGCATTTCATTGTAGCCAAGATTTCGGGTGTGAAGGTGGAAGCGTTTTCAATCGGGTTTCCACCTGCGCTGGTGGGGATTCAAAGGACAGAGAACGGTTGTCGTATCCGGCTTTTTCCCCGTTTTTCTGAAAAAGAAGGAGAAGCTGAAGATGACCGTGTTAGTTTTACAATTGGCAAAAAGGGCAAGGCCAGCGAGACGGAGTATCGGATCGGGATAATTCCAGCGGGCGGCTTTGTCAAGATGTTAGGCCAGGATGATATTGGCCCTGTCAAGTCCAGTGACGACCCTCGTTCTTATGCGAACAAGCCTGTTAGTACCCGCATGGCCATTTTAGCTACGGGGGTCACCTTTAACGTCATAAGTGCTATGTTGATTTTTATGATTGTGTTTCTGATTGGCATAAAGCTTCCGCCTGCTGTGGTTGGTGGAGTGGTACCGAATTCACCGGCGGCCCTGGCGGGCCTTAAGGCCGGCGATGAGATAATTGAGATTGCGGGCAAGAACGAGAATCTTGACTTTAGTAATATCCAGATTGCAGCGGCTTTGTCGGACGTAAACGAGCCGGTCCGGATGAAAGTAAGGCACGAAGACGGCTCTATAGATGAGCTTTCGATGGTTGCTAAACTGCTTAAAGGCAATCCGATGAGACTTTTTGGCGTTATACCAGCCCGGAGCCTTACTATCGCGAAGGTCATTGATGATAAAAAGCTGTATAAAACAACCGGTCTGCTTCCGGGAGACCGCATTAAGTCTGTTAACGGCAAGGAAGTGCGAAACTATTGGGAATTGAAACCTTTGGTTTTGGATTCACTGGTACCGGAATTGGAGGTTGTGGCTGAGCGAAAAGGTACAGACGGCAACACCGATTTAATTGAGACGCGAATCGGGATGGAGATGCTGTTTGCCAGAGATTATGAAGTTGAGTCCGAATCCGAACTTTACCACATATGCTCAATGGTGCCCCGTTTGTGCGTGACTGCTTATTCGGGGATGCCTGAGGCAGCGCGGGGAGGCTCTATACCAGCTAAGATTGGCAGGAAAATCCAATCGTTTGGCAAGGGATTGTGGTGTAGGGTTTTGTCACTGGTTGGTAAAGCGCCCCAAAGTCCGGAGCCGCCTCTACGGGCCGGGGATGTCATTCTTGCAGTGGGGGATGCAGAAAATCCCACCTATTTAGAGATGCGTGAGGCTGTGGGAAAAAGTGAGGATGAAGAGCTTGAGATGAAGGTCTTACGTAGGGGTAAAAACGGTGTTGACGAAGAGCTTGTAGTTACCGTTTTGCCCAGGCGTTTACGTGGGTCCAAGTGGGTTCAGATTGGTGCGGCTCTGGCACTTGATGCTGAACGTCCGGTTGTTGCCAAGACCATATCTGTCGAAGAAGGCCCGCCGGAGTTGGATATCCCAGAGGGTGCTTCTATAGTAGCTGTTGATGGTACGGCGGTGTCAAACTTTT
Organism: Phycisphaerae bacterium; assembly: GCA_029858035.1. Lineage (GTDB taxonomy): Bacteria > Planctomycetota > Phycisphaerae > Sedimentisphaerales > Anaerobacaceae > CS2-K091. The sequence goes on along the minus strand of JAOUFU010000188.1, from coordinate 3,726 downwards.
ATGATGTTATCAGAGAGGTTCGCCGCTATCCCGGTGAGCGAATCACGATTGATTATCGTGTCGATGAGCAAGTTGCGGGCAGTGTTGCTTTGGATGTAGAACCTGGTTTAGGGGGTATCAATGTCAAATCAGCTTTTGCTGAATACATACCTTTTGAAGATTTGAAGAGGCCTTATCGTGCCGGCAATCCCATTGAAGCGATCGGGATGGGATATAAAAAGACTATTATGTTTATTACACAGACTTACCTGACATTAAGGCGTCTTGTAGGCAGGGATGTCAGTCCGAAAAGTCTGTTGGGTCCGGTTGGTATCCTTGCGGCCAGTTATACAATAGTTTCTGAGCGGCCTTTTGTTTACTACATGTACTTTCTTGGCCTGATAAGCGCCTGCATAGCGGTGGTGAACTTTTTGCCACTGCCGCCTCTTGATGGAGGATTGGTTGTACTGCTGCTGGTCGAGAAGATCAAAGGCTCTGCGTTGAGTGAGCGGACGCAGGGTATTTTTGCTTATGCGGGGTGGGTGCTTATTGGGGCGTTTTTCCTTTACGTAACATTTAACGATGTTGTCAGGACTTTTTTTGGCGGCTGATAGTTAATCGCGGATTTCGCGGAGGGAATAGAGTCACAAAGGCACGAAGCTCGCATCTCGTGAAGCCCTTCGGCTACTTAGATTTCACCCCCTTCGACCCGTTCAGCTACGCTCAGGGCAGGCAGTATCAATCCTTTGACTTCGCTCAGGACAGGCTCAGAAGCAGAAGCATATCTCGTGGATCAAGGAGCCAGTCGCCGGTGGTCAGGGATCAGAAAAATAATGTGCGGTCCACACTCTCTGCGATTAGGCGATTATTTATTCTTCTTTTCCTTTTTCAATCTTCGTTTTTCCTTTGGGCTAAGCTGGGCCTTTTTCTGTTGCTCTCTTCTGCCTTTATCTCTTTTTCCCTTATCGCCCATTTCAGTTTTTCCTTTCCTGCAAATAGTTTTTATTTCTTACCCTGTCGGCGAAATCCTTATCTAACAGGCGCCACCCGACAACAGAGTCACGCTCCTTTCCGACGTCGTTTGCAATTATATGAATTTTTGGAGTTAATACAATATTTTCTTTGACGACAATTGCGGATTTGGGTTTATTGAATGGATCGGGGTTTGCAACAGCCTTAGGCGGACAAGTTTTGCTGCACCCGCTACCTGGCTCGGTCCACTGAACCGCCTTGTTCAGAATTAGTAAATCTACGTAACTTCGTAACTTCAAAGTGGTCACAATGTAATGAAGGCCAGCGCAATGTCAACATAATTGTGTCTTTGGTTTTAGAATAGCCACGGTGTTCGACATTAGGTAGCCAAATAGCGTAATCGCCACGTTTTTTTAAAAACACTTTTTCGTAGAGCTTGCCTCGCTTGAATTCAAACAGAAATGAGCCCTTTATCAAGATTGACATCGATCTTGCAGAATGGTTAGCTTCAAAAGGCTTGACTTTATTACTTGGCTGGTGCTTTTTCCACTTCATCTCAAGGTTTTTTGTATGTCTATATGGGTCATTATCCACAAAGAAGCCTACAAACCAGCCGCTGTTTCTTTTTGTAAATAGTTTTCCGGCATTTCCTTTTGATACACCTTTCATGATTTTCTCCCATTTAACAATAATTATACCGTCTGTATAAACCGGTCAAAAGGCCATCGACCGAACTTCGAACGCCGTTAACCACAGTGTAATATCGCTGAATTCTCCATCATTGAGCATTAACAGAAAGCATAATATCGCAGTTGAAAGCACTGAGTAAAGGGCGAGTTTTGGTGATTTCGGAGAAGATAGATGAGAAAGATTGAAATTTTGAGATGGATTTGATATTCTACTGAAAATGAGGCTCGGCGGCGTAGCTGAGCATGTATAATAGGGAAATCCCGGATTAGATATGTTGGAAGGACTATCTTCGCAAGAGTATCACCAGGCCATACTGGACGCCCTGAAGGAAACCGACGGGCAGTTCTATCAGTTACTAACAAGAGAGTACGATCGGAGGCAGAAAACTTTGCAGCTTGGGGCCGCGGAGAACCAGTGTTCGCAGGCGGTTCTGGCAGCTCTTGGCTCGGTTCTGCAGAACAAGACGGCCGAGGGATTTGTGGGGGCCAGGATGCACGGGGGCTGTGAGGTTGTTGACGATGTGGAGGGCGCAGCCGTCAGCAGGGCCGAAGAGACGTTCGGCGCACAATATGCCAACGTGCAGCCCCATTCGGGCACGCAGGCCAACCAGATTGTGCTTACGGCGGTGCTGGAAAAAGGGGACAGGCTGCTGGGTATGGCCATCGGGCATGGGGGACATTATTCACATGGGGCGAGTAATTCTTTTACGGGCAAATTCTTCGAAGTGGAAAATTACGGTGTTGATGGGGACACGTTTGTTCTGGATTACGACGTTATCCGCGACAAGGCTATCAAGTTCAAGCCGAAGCTGATTATATGCGGCGCGAGCGCTTATCCGAGGACGTTAGATTTTAAGAGGTTCAGGGAGATTGCGGACGAAGTGGGTGCGTATCTTTTGGCGGACATCTCGCACATATCCGGACTGGTGATTGCCGGTGCCCATCCGTCCCCTATAGACTTTGCCCACTTTACGACGACGAGCACGTATAAGCCGGGCGGTCCCAGAGGCGGGTTGATATTAATGGGCAAGGACTATGTCCGGAAGATAAAGGTGGGGACAAAAGATGTACCTTTATGGGAACATATTGACGAGGTAACATTTCCGGGGGTGCAGGGGACACCTTATTTTAATAATATGGCTGCTAAAGCCGTTTTTTTCAAAGAGACGCTTTCTGATGAATATCGAGGCAGACAATTCAAAATCGTGGAGAATGCAAAAAGACTTGCGGGCAGCCTCGTGGATTTTGGATACGATGTAGTAACCGGCGGGACAGACAATCATATGGTTCTTGTAAACGTGGCGAAATTGCGGGAGGGTTTGACCGGGCCGACTGCACAGAAGTGTCTGGAAGAGTGCGGGATAGTTGTCGATATGATTCATCTGCCATACGAGAGTAGGGCTGCGGTCGCCGACGGCATCAGGTTGGGGACGCCGATTGTTACGAAGAACGGGATGGGGTCTGAGGAGATGGAAGGTATAGCGGCGTTGATAGACGCGGTTTTGAAGAGGGTGGAGGTAGTAAGCGACGGCGGATACAGGATAGGCGGGTCTTTGAAGGAACAGACACAGGGCAAAGTAAAAGATTTATGCGGCAGGTTTCCTTTGCGCTAAAGCACTTTCCAAAGGATATAAACCAAAAGGCCGATTACCTTTATACAATTTCCCTTTCTTTGCAACTTTGTTTCTGTGGTCTACTGCCTGGGATTACCGTCCAGCTAAAATGTTATTATACAACAGTTTTATTTCCTGATCAGACAGGACCGTGTCGTAGAGGATAACTTCGTCGATTGAGCCGTCGAAATAAAAGGGGATTGAATCGGCCCTGCTGCCTATTCTTATTGTATCGGGAGTATTTCCTTCGTATGTTTGGGGTGTATTATCCGACACATCTAAAGAGCCATTAATATAAATTGCCCTTTTAGTTGAATCTTCGACAACTACAATGTGGTACCATGTATCCAAATCCGGTTTTATGGACTTTATCCACTCAAATGATGGAGGGTACTGATCCCATGTGATTTGATTCCCGTAGAGAGGTTTATCAATAAATAAGTAATTCTTTGTGCCCGCATTCGTACTATCAA
>JAOUFU010000731.1 GCA_029858035.1 Phycisphaerae bacterium | reverse complement strand
GGCCCGGCACTGAAAGCAGAGTCCTTTCCACTACTTCCCCTCTCGTTTTCGATGGTCTCGGCCGCGTAGACCTACTGCCAAGCTGTTATCTAGTTACATACAACGAGGTAGTCAATCTTCCCAAGAATATAATGGCTCTGGCACTGCCCCGGTCGAGTCTTCTGCGCTGCGGGGTCAGCATCCACAATGCGGTTTGGGATGCCGGCTATTCGGGCCGGTCGCAGTCTCTCATGATGGTCTACAATCAACAGGGATTTCGACTATACAGGAACGCTCGGATTGTTCAGATGGTCTTTTTCTTCCTGAGCCGCGAGGTAGCCCAAGGCTATCAGGGCATGTTTCAAGGCGAGAACATTTGACCAGGATCCCAAATTGGGATTAACTCTGTTTGCCTACTCGCTCCAACCTGTGGATATCACTACCCAGGGAAACACGTACTTTCTCGGCCACCTTGCGGAAGTGGAATCCCTGAACAGCCAGCGTTATGGATAAAGGGAAGGTCTTTGGCTTTCTCAGCAAGGTCCAGATAACCAGCCTCCAATAATGTATCCTCCCTTTTTCCTTGAATCCCAAAGCCCACGTGGACCTTATCAGTGCTATCAGATGGACAAGAGAAATCTTGAATCTTCCTTTGTTGCCAGGTTTATATTCTTTTAGAAAGGTTTTAATACGCTCATAGTATTGCTTGGGGGCGTAGATTGTATCTACCACGTGCCTATAGCCGCTGGCAAGCGCTTCGCGACCCATTTTGGGTATGAAGTTGGTTGAACCATCCGTATTATCACCGGATCCCTTTGGCAGTATGCGGTTCTCCTTCATTAGACGTTTATATAGTCTTGTCTCTGGAGGAGCCATCAGCACACCAACCATAGCCATAACAATGCCACTCTTTTGGATGAAATCGATCTGGCTTTTGAAGATGGAAACTGGGTCACTATCAAACCCAACAATAAATCCTCCCTGCACCTGCAAGCCGTAGTTCTGCATCTTTTTGACCGAGGCCAACAAATCACGGTTCTTATTCTGCAGCTTATTACATTCGACTAGACTTTCCGCACTGGGGCTCTCGATACCCACAAACACCATGTCGAATCCCGCCCGGGTCATCAACAGCATTAGCTCTTCATCATCGGCAAGATTTATAGATGCTTCCGTATAAAATGTGAAGGGCCGGTTCCTCTCCTCCATCCATTCAATTATTGCCGGCAGAATCTCCGACTTTAGTTTCCGTTTGTTGCCAATGAAATTATCGTCAACAAAGAATACCCCACCTCGCCATCCCCTATAGTATAACGCATCCAGTTCGGCTATCACCTGACTTTTGTCCTTGGTTCGTGGTTTATGCCCGTTCAGTATGACGATATCGCAGAATTCACAATTGAAAGGACAGCCACGCGAATACTGGATACTCATTGATTGGTATCTTTTACTGTTGATGAGTGACCACAAAGGCCCAGGAGTTTTCCCTATATCCGGGAATTCTCCAGACGCGTAGATGTGCTTGGCACAGCCTCTCTCCAAATCTTCTAAAAAGAGAGGCAGTGTCTCCTCAGCCTCGCCATATATAATATGGTCCATATCATCAAACCCAAAATCTTCATACCCGGGGTTGAAAAAGGGACCACCGGCAACAATCTTGGTCCCTAACTTCTTGCACCTGTCGATGACCTCTCTCGCCGAATCTTGCTGCGCCACCATGGCGCTGAGAAACACATAATCGGCCCACTTAAGGTCTTTTTCTACCAGGGTTGTGGTATTCAGATCCACAAGCTTCTTCTCCCATTTCTCGGGAAGCATGGCAGCCACAGTCAATAAGCCCAGGGGAGGAAAAGCAGCCTTTTTGAAAATGAATTTCAAAGCATGCTTAAAACTCCAGAAGGTATCCGGATACCGGGGATAAACCAATAATATTTTCAACTTACGCTCCTTTGTGCGCTCTTTTCAACATAATATGAGCGATAATAACATAACACAAATTATTTTGATAGTGACATACGTAAACCGGACAGCAAGAACAAAAAGGCGG
>JAOUFU010000730.1 GCA_029858035.1 Phycisphaerae bacterium | reverse complement strand
TTCTGCGGGTCTCCGGTGTGGTAACGAAAACGAATAACCTTTGCCTCGAAAGGTGACTGCAAAGGATAATCCTTCCAGCCCCACTTCTTGTAGTGGTCGACGTTCTGAAGGCCCTTGACCGGCGTGAATTCTTTACCATCCCGCGAGATGGCTACATCCGCGAACCATGTGTGGTTGGCATCGCCCGATAGCCAGGTCATCTTCGTGATTCGGCGCAGCTTGTCCAACTGCACATATTGGAAAGCCTCAGTGAAGTGATTGGTCTTGTAGTCTGTGCCGGCATCGGTCCATCGCCGTCCGTCGGTCAGCGAACCGTCCTCGATCTGTTCACCGTCTGCGACGATCCAACTCCTAAGTCCCGGTGCGTGATTGGATCCGAACACCGGATCGGGCAAAGGCGTCGAGTAAAGCGCAGAGTCCCTCTGGAACAAGTACGCCAGATCAACGGCAACGGGTTTGTCGGTGTAATTGACCGCCAGGACGCTGGCGGGGAGTGCCTGGCCCGGCTCGACGATGTCAAGAGCAAGGGTGGTAACTGTCAGGTCCTCCTCTCCGGCGAGTCCGCTTCGATCCACTACGGCCACCATACCATCGACAATCATTCGTGTCGCTCCCGGCGCCCTGGCGAACCAGACCACCTGTTGACTACTCAGCGGCTGATCGATCAAACCGTTCTTGTCAGGCTGCGGATAGGCCTGCTGCACATGGTTACCAGTGGTAGCAAACTCGACCCGTTTCCAACCGCTCCAGTCGGCCGGGATCAACATTATTAGCGCTTCGCTCTGGACGTCATAGACTTGAATACCAAGTTTCTCGATGTTGGAATCCTTTTCTATATATACCCAAAGACCGAGCGTATCTGTTTTACCGGGCAGCTGTCCGTGGATGGAGAAATCACCTTTGGCCCCGGCAATCTCCGCATCGGCTCCGAAAATCAGGGCGCTGCGGCCAATCTTTGCCTGCATACCCTCGGCGGTCTTGATCAGGAAGTTTTTCATCCGCCAGCCTCCGCTGCCAATGTTGTCCCCAGGCTCCATCGGACCAATCAAAATCCGTTGGCGGTTCATATCATTCCTGCCGGCTCCCAGCGGAGCGGGCCCCGCAACTCGCGGTTCACCGTCACTAACGCCCGAGCAGATTGCCAGTACAGCAAGGCACAACAGCCCGGGCTTGATCGATTTGTGCATAAGGCCTGTTTTACGTTTTAGCGTCATAAAGATACTTCTTTCCTTGTCGAGGAGTCTACTGCCGGGTGTCCCGGATGAAATTGTGTACACGACTTCGCGTGATGCAAAATCTAAGCTACTCTGGATTATGCTTATACTTTACCACTTAATCCGTGTAAAATCAAGAAGTCACGATGAAGAAGCTTTGTGTTGAAAAATCGGACAACCCAGGAAACTGCCAACAAATGGTTTTTTGTTCTATTCACATGAAGCTGAATCAGTAGTCTTCAGCCTGCTTGAGCATGTTGACCAGAATCCTCTCAGCCACCGGGTCATAGGCCGGCCCTGAGCGATTCACGTGCCACTGTACATCCAATTGCGAAAATAAAATCGTTGCCCCACCCTCTGTAATCGGTATTTCATCTGCCACACAGGTCGTGGGCTTGCGCACCCAAAGGATTCTCCCGGCCACCTCCATTGCCGGCCCCTCCAGATGCCCCACTACCACTGTATCGGGAAGACTATTCCATCGAATTAGCCATTCAGGTCGAGCGCCGGAAAGCATCAGGTACTTCATTTCTTCATTGGGGAGACCCGCGAACGCCATAGCACCGAGTGATCTGTAGTTCCATCGCAGCACAGCCAGACTCTTCGCTTACTTGGCCCTCAATTCAAATGTCCGTCTCACCAGACAAAAGCAATCTCCGAAACCGCCTTTTCATTCCACGGCATGAATTGCTCCGGAAGTTGGACCTCCCGCCAGGCGAGCTTAGCTTGTCCCTGCCGACTCTCCGCTTACTCCTGTCCGTCGCCAACGGCAAATTCCCAGTTGCCATTAAGCGTAATCGATTTTGTGTGATGTCCCT
>JAOUFU010000187.1 GCA_029858035.1 Phycisphaerae bacterium | reverse complement strand
TTCTTTTAATCTTGTCGTACAGGATAATTTCCTGTGTAAGCTGGGGGCAGCCTGCGCCTTGGCTGGAAACAATAAGACTACCATATACAGGCCCGTTTGCTCCTTTTTGAATCTCCGCTTTCTTCGGGATTTCCAGTTTGCCCGTTTGCACCCATCGTGCTACGAATTGATTAAGTTTGTGCGGTGCCTGTTTGTCCACGAGTTCTCGTGAAAGCTCCTTGTCGTAGATGCTTTCCACGGCACCGGTTTCTGGATCGAGTTTAACCTTGAAAAACTGGTTTTCCAAGCTGTTTTCCTTAACTAACACACGACTTGCAGGAGTATCAGCTTTTTCTACTGGTGACAGCCGGTAAGTTTTATGGCCGAAGGAAGGAACATCAGAAGCGATGAAAGTCAGCTCAAAAAGCTCCTTATCCTCAAATTGCCCTCTGGCATAATGGTAAGCTGCATATGGAACAGGTGCCTGCGGACTTTTCAGCTCAACAATCTGATAGGCTACCTTTTCTCCTGTTTCCACATCAATAAGTTCAAATGGCTCTTTTACATCAAAACGGTTCAATCTTACAACATCGGTTCTTTGAAAAGAAAGCGAATTAAAAACTACTATATGACGTCCCTGCTCTTTTAGTTCAATCTTATTAGCAATCCTGTCGAGGCTTCCGGATAAAATAGGTTCTGTCAGCCCGGCGGCCTTGTACGCATAGTGGCTTTTCTCGTTCCAGGCCCAGTCCTGTAATTTCCCGGCAGGATAATCCTTACCCCAGGTATGCTCATCATAAAGCAACATATTATCATAAGCCTGGCGGATCTTCTCGGCCGGGTATGCATAATCACTTGCTAATGAGGCGACAGTTGCAAATTTTTCCGCCGAGTGCAACCTGTCATGAGTGACACGGTTTATGCTTGTTTGCTGGGCGGTGGAGATGGCACCGACGACATAATCCGTATGAGGCAATTCACCCCGGAATGTGCGAACGTCATCACATTGCTTTTCGAGTGCTTCAAAAAACATCGTGTTTGTAGCTACGATAATTTTTGGGTATGCCCATCGACTGTTCCATTCCCTTGCAATATGACTTATCTTGACGTCCGGAGGGTAATTATCAACTCCATTGTGTATGTATCGGGCAACGTCAAACGGTGTACCCTGTTTCTCCATAGCCTCGAGCATGCCGGGAAGATTGTCCATTACGTACTTGTAGGAGTGCGGGCCTGTTACTGCCCTAAAGAATCCGTAACTGCTCTGGTAATATACCAGCACACTTTCACCGTCCGGCCCCTGCCAGCGGAAAGCATCGGGTCGGCCGTGCCGTAATATTGCCGATTCGTCCCAGAATGTATGTATATCATTTCTGCCCCACTCGAAATATGTCGGCAGGCCGGCAAAGAAATATTTCACGCCTGCCCCGGCCATCACCGTCGGTAAACCCCAACACAAACCCGGAACGTCGGTAATCGACCCTGTAAGAATTTGCGCACCGTATTTTCGCTTCAATCGAAACGATGGATACATCAAACGGATAAGCTGCTCATGGCTGCACAATGTGTCTATTTCATTGCCGAATAGCGCCCCAACTTCAATCCTGCCATTCTTAATATACTTCCCGAGTTTATCAAGGACCTCCTTCGGACTGTTCTCGATGAAATGTTGTATTGACCAGGTCCCCTCAAGTGTATATCTGTATTTCGATTCTTCAGGCCAATCATCAGTTTCTTCACAGAAGCGCAGAACATTGTCATAGAAGCTGTCATATAAGTTTAGAACGTTCTCGATTGTATCCGTATAACCGAGGTCGTGATGTGTGATAGGAACAAAATATACCTGCCAATGTCGTTTAGGTTTCCATGTTGACTTACTACGGCTTTGTACCTTCCCCTTTGCCTTGAGGACGAACTCAACCGGCTTCGGCTCCGCTATATCGGGAATATGGACCTGGAAAGTCGCCTTACCCTTTTTCACCTTGCCAAGAGCCGTGATTTTTTGCTTGCCATCGAGTCTGACGTCCAGGCTGGCTTCCACAGGCTCAGATGTGTTTTCAATGTTGACCTCCACTACCTGCAGCAGGGCGTCTTCTTCTTTAATGAAGAACACGGTTGGTTTAACGGATACCAGACGCAATGTGCCGCCTTCGATAAGCTGAGAATCTTCTGCCTGTCCAGCCTGTGTATTGCTGCATACGATAATTGCAGCGAGCAGGCTAATGTAGAACACACAATCGAGTGGTTTTATTTTTCTTACGGTTTTATGACGAAGCTGTTCCATTGTGTCCTCCCTTGTGATTGAACCATACTTTGTTCAACGCAAAAATAAATCCCTAAAATCTATCCGGTAATAGCCTTGTCTTTTCTAATTTGTGTGTGTAACTTCCACGCCGCATAGGATTGGTAATTCGTTCGTCAACGAAGGATTCTTTCCTTTCGGGACCAGTTCGATTTCCAGATCGTTTTTAACCTGAATGTTTCCAAACTCGCGCACGACCGCTCGGTGCGAACCCCCGGCTTCCTTCGCTACGTCAAATCCACCAAGGACCGTCTTGCCCTGCAGCTTGATATCAAATATTCGCTTCTTCGCTTGTTCGTTTTCCAACTCTGCAAAATAGAGCCGGACGGTATATTCGGCTGGTTTGTCTTCCTTGTCCAGCAGCGGCAGGACGCAGCGTTTGAGCCCGCGTCCGCAGGAAGTAAACACCCATGGATTCTCAGTTCCTGCCACTGGTTCAGTTACGCTGTTTCGGCGGATATATTCACCGCCATCGAAAAATTCCGTTTGCAGTTTGAGCGAAAAGCCCATCGCCGCGCGGTCTCCGGGTAGTGCAGGCCGAGGGTACCCAAGCCAGAGTTCTCCGTCTGCGTCCCGTCTGTCGCCCGGCGCGCCTAAGTTAACAGCCAGGCGTCGAACCGGCGTATTGGACCCATCAGCGCTGTAGATACCCCATCGCTGGTTGTCAGGACGTGGTTCAAGAGCGACCGAGCACATTATGGGAAAGAGGCATAAACACCCGGCACTTGCTTCAGGCGCCAGGGCAAGTCCATCGGCGGCAATCGCGTTAATCCAGCACCCGAGGCGATGACCGGCAAAATGACGAATTCCGCTGTCGTCGCGCAAATCATAGTAGCTGGTGAATCCTGAACGCATCAAAAGCATCTGTTGACACGCTGAAATCGCACCGCAGTGATGGCCCGGCCGTAGGAACTGCCACGGTGTTTGCTCACCGGTCAGTGGATGGCGCCGCATCTTTTGCTCGCCGGTCTTCAGGTCAAACGCCCAGGGTTCGGCAAGAACCGTGTCACCTATAATAACAGGGCGGTGACGATAGTTGGCGTCCAGGGCCCAAAGCTTTTCGCCGTTTATTGCCGACAGTGCCACCAGCCGCCGCCGCGAGAATTGACCCGAAAGAAACTGCCTCCAGTAATGGCCGTTGGCATTGGCGCCGCAAAGGACAAGAATGCCGTCGCGATACATGGCCGTCAGTTCGCCGCCGCCTATTCCGATTTTACTGCAGTCGGTAACGTCGACCGGTCTTGCCCATAGTTTCCCTCCCGTACGAGCATCGAGGGCAACAGCGAGGCGAGCGTCGAGTTTCTTTGCTCTTTCTTCTGCTTTCTTTGCTTCCTCGGTGCTCAGATTCCTCAGATGCGATTTGTCCTGCTGCAGCAGCGCCTCACGCTGCTCTGGCGTCAAAGAACTGTCGATGAAGAATATCCAGCCGTCTCCAATGGCAATAGTAAGGTTAGCAATATTCTTACCCTTGTAGCTCCAGAGCCTGTTGCCATCTCGCGTATCAATAGCAAAGACCGAGTCCGAGACACCCATTTGTGTGAACGTGCTCCCGAAAAGGATACCGTCAACATAGGCGAGGTATCCCCACTTAGGCCAGACACCTTCGGGCCCGGCAGGCAGATTGTAGGTCGCCAGAGTCCGGCCTGTTTCTGCATCAAGACGCAGGCATTTATCGCCTACTGCAACGAAGAAACTATCTTCCGAAGCGGCCAAATTGCTGCATTCCCTTCCTTTTAGCCGTGTACGCATCGCGCCTGGGAGCGTACGTTTCCACAGCAGGGCACCATTATAGGAATCGTAAGCCATGACGATATTCTCTCCCTGAATAAACAGCCGACCATTGACAGCAAGCGGTGCAGCTGCCGCGTCGTGGCGATTGACCATCGGGGCGGTCCCAGGCTCACCAAACCAAAGCAGGCCCAGCGGTCCGCTGAGGATTCGGTCATCACTGCAGGCTGTATTACCCGGCTCAGCGTACTGATGCGTCCATTTTCCGGCGCCCGCCAGTGGCCCGCGCTTCAAAGTTACCCAGAATCCACTCGTCTCGCTCACGCAGCTCTGGCCCAGTTCCAGCCGCGCCAGCGATTGTTGTAATTTTTCGGAATATATGTCTTTGTTTTTGCCGGGTGCATTTGACGGCATACCTAAGCAAATAGCGCCGCCGCATGGTTTCAAGTGCCGTGCAAGTTTGCCCAGTTCGTCAGGAATCTTTCCATTCAGAAGCAGGCTATCGGACACGATTAGGTTGGCAAAGTAATTCGAGTAAGGCAGTTCCGAAAGCTCGCCCTGATCGATTATCACACGTTCACCATATAGGCCGGCTGCATCAAGAGCAAGCCGCGCCGTACGGACTTTCTCCGCATCGGGCTCCACTCCAATAATCGTCAGTTCTGTGTGTTTTGCAAGTTGATATGCCAGTCTGCCCTGTTCTGCGCCGATAACGAGGCAGTATCCTTTTCTAACTCCGGTTTCCATGACGATGGCTTCAGCAGCGGCTTCATAGATTGTAGTTAGTTTGTCTTCAGGATAAGGATTGACGACCGGAGGAGGGGGGACTGTAGACACAGGAGTTTTTTCTTTCGCTATATTGCCTGAAACAAAGCAATAAATCTTCCCTTTATCCGTGCTGACATAGAGACGTCCGTTAGCTACAGCCAGGCCTCGCGCCTTACCGTCGACTTTCGCTGACCACACAGTCTCGCCGTTCTCTATGTTGAAGGCATTGACCTGGCCTTGACCGCCAGCGAACACCAGGTTGCTTGTAAGGGCCAACTCCGCGTCACAGTTACTTGGAATACGCCACTTTATCGTGGGTGTGATATTCTCCCTCCGGTGACGCTCAAGTTCTTCTTTCGCAGCTTTCAGGTTTTTTTGGAATTTCTTCAGTTCGTTACCCGTGGCTCTTCTGGCCGAGCTCGCCAGGTCCTTTACCTTGCGTTCCAGGGAATTACGCCGCCCGCTGGCTTTGGCATACGCCGAGCGGTCCATAGCCACGAGTTCGCTTCCTGTTGCCAGATAGGCCATCTCACCTACTACTGTGAGGCGCCGGCCCGGGAACCAGGCAAAGCCCCTTTGGCCGGTCTTCTGGTCAAGGGCCAGCAGATGGTGCTGCGTACCCGTATAAATTTGCTCGTCAGCTAACAACGCATACGTACCACCAATGACCCCTCCCGACTGCTCATCTCTCCAGCCGTACTTACGGTCAAAGACAATCTTACCAGTTGCGCGGTCGAAAGCGACTGGCAAAGATCTGCCGGATGGCACAAAGAGTTGCATTCTGTTGGCCAGCAGGTATCCCTGTGGCGAGAGCTCGTTGCGGCCGGCGGATTCGGCGCTGATAGTATCGTTTTTCCAAACGACTGTTCCGTCCTCGACACGTAAGGCCCTCAGATAAACGTTCTCGTGCGGGAAGATTCCCGCTCCAAAATAGACAATCCCTTCATCCACAAGAACTCCGGTTCGAATAGGCCAGCGTGAAATCATCTTCCCGTGGCCTAAAAGTTTTTCATCGTTTGGCCCTCCGCGTTTTTTCCAGAGCAGTTGTCCATCGGCCGCTTTCAGACAGTAAACAAAACCATCATCAGAACCAAAGAGCACACGGTCTTTCCAGACAATCGGTGCCAGGCGAATCGGCCCGCCGGTAAAGAAGGACCAGTGTTCTTCACCCGTTGCCGCGTCGAGCGCGTAGACCTTGTTGTCTACCGAAGAACCGAAATAGACCACATTATCAACTATGGCTACCTGGAGGGCGTCATCGAAATTTACTCTGTGGAGCAATGTGACCCCTTCTCTGGGGCGTTCGGCCGGCGCCGACCATGCCGGGCGGGGAGGATGGGACGATGTGTAAACCCACTGTAGGACCAGCGGTGCTGCCAGCGACTCGCCGGTGCAGCCGGTACGCGAGTTGTCGTGGCGATAGGTCGGCCAATCTGATGCCATGACCGTCGTAACAACAAGAAAAAGAATTGAGAATAGGCACAAATTCAACCGAAAGGGCTTTGAACTTACCATTTGAATCCTCCATATTTTAATTTTTTTAAGAAATTACTTATATCCTAAATCTGGTATAAACAGCAAAATCACTGCCTCACTCCGAGGATAAATGACTTTCTCGTGACCTAAAAATACGACTATTTTAAGCTAAAAAGTGGGCTTTTGGTCTGCAACTATACCAAATTTCACTCAAATTACAACAAAATAATAGCTTATATTTAAGGCCGTATTCATTAACAGTTTATTTGACAAACTATTCCAAATCACGGATAATAAAGGAAATGAGAAATCCAAATATTGGGAGAAGATGCGATGCGTTTAGTTGTAAAACAAAAGAACGGCCGGACAAGAGAATTTCAATTCTCCAAGGGGCCTATTTCCATAGGCAGGGCGGCTAACTGCCAGATTTGTTTGCCCGATAGATCAGTCTCAAAACAGCATGCAATAATCTCTGCCACAGGTGATGGGAAATGGATTGTCGAAGACCAGGGATCGGCAAACAAATCGTATCTAAATGATGAGGAAATCCATAAAGCTGAGATTAAAACCGGCGATTGTCTTCGTATAATTGATTTTATCATCGAAATCAATCTCGCAGATAATGCATATGCAGAAAAACCGATACATTTGGAAGATACTTTTCATCTGGAAGCTGCACTTGCAATACCTCCTCACGAGACTGTAGTAAGAAAAACAGACGCCGGACACGCTCCTGCTATGAGATTAGCAGCTAAAAGACTAACGGATTTTTCGCAGGCGACTGAGGCAATCTGTGAAGCCGACAGTTTTGAAAAATTACTATTTGCCTTAGTAAATACTACGTTAAAGCAGTTCAATGCATATCATGTCTGGTGTGCTTTAAGAAAACAGCCGAACGGGCCGATGCCCTTTCAGTTAGGCAAAAAACGAGATGGACGGAAAATAAAGCTAAGCGAAATAAAACTTCAGTCAAAGATCGCCCAGGCGGTTGAAAAAGGGCAGTTCCTGGTCTTACCACGGGTTTCCGCCCAGGTAGAGGAAGAGGAAGCTATACGCTCTGCATTGATAGCGACAATTATGCGTCCGTATGGTTGTTATGGAGTGATTTATCTTGACAATGCCATGAAAGACAAGCACTATAGTCTCAGCGATTTGGATTATCTTATGTTGCTTGCCATGCACACTGCAGCAGTGCTCAGGAACTTTCTGAAAGAATGAATCAAGCAAACTGCGGTTTTTTACGTTCTCGCCATATTTTTCAATTTATTAGCTTGTATTCGCAGCAAAAGTGTCGGCACCGGATTTATAAATAACCGGCAGCCGACAACCTGATTGACGGTCAGTCAGAGCTTCACTTCCCAATGCGGTACAGGTGCTTGCGGCCACGAAGATAGATCTTGCCTGCGGATACAGCAGGTGAGGCGCAGAATACCTCGTCGAGCTTGTTGACCGCGAGTATCTCGAACTCCGGGCCCGGCTTGACAACGTAACATTCACCGTCCTCGGTCTGCACGTATATCTTGCCGTTGCCGGCTATCGGTGAGGCCGTGATCGTGTTGCGGGCGCCGAGCTTTTGCTCCTTGTATACGGCCTTGCCCGTCCGGGCCTCATAGCAGGTCAATGATCCTTTGTCCAGAGGCACGTATAGATATTCGTCGATGGCGATCGGTGAGGTCACATACGCGCCTCCCGACCGATACGACCAGGCGACGCCCTGGCTCTGGGATTGACCTTTGGGCGGAGTGATGTCGCCCGATGCCTCCGGGCGGACGGCGACGATCGGCCGCTGCGGAAACAGGTTGTGTCCCGACGAGAGAAACACCAGTCCCCGGGTGGCGACAGGGGAGGGAACTGATATCATCGACCCGCCCGCGCACTCCCACAGAAGTTTACCCGTATCGGCATCGTAGCCCCGCATGCGGCGCGAAGCGTTGGTCACGACGGTTGTGCGGCCATTGGCCTCGAACAGAAAGGGTGTCCCCCAAGATGGTCTTTCATCACGATCAGTTCGCCATACTGGTTCGCCGGTTGTCTTGTTAAATGCAGCAATGTAAGAATCATCATCGCTATCGCAATTAACGATAACTGTGTTCTGGAACAGGACAGGGGAGGCACC
>JAOUFU010000729.1 GCA_029858035.1 Phycisphaerae bacterium | reverse complement strand
CGGAAATAGTCGAGTCCAGAAAGTGGATTTGGCGTTTTGCAAGCCGCTTAGCCAGTGCAATGGTTTCGTTAGGATCTCCAGTAGTTGTATCAATAATATATTTCGGCGGTGTCTTTGCCTCCAGAATCCCCGCGGGGCCTTCGACAACCTGTCGGACAATATCTGTTTCCGGAAGCGAAAGGACGATGCGGCTGACTTGTTGGGCGACTTCAGCCGGGCTGCCAACAGCTTTTCCACCCAGCTCTTCCAGATGTTGGCACCTTGCCGAGTCGATATCGAAGCCGACAACCTCAAAATCACCGGCTAACAAACGCTCCGCTATCGCCGTTCCGACAAGCCCCAAACCCACAAGACCGATTTTATCTTTCATCCTTTTTGTCTCAGAGATTTAATATAGCTAACATAACTAAAACGCAGGCTAAACAGATTCCAAACGCCACCAAAAAGCCCACCCAGGACTGGCGGGACGGTTTGACAATAAAGAGGCCGCCTGTGGTTAGCCAACGTCTGGATTGCGGTACAGCTTCGTCGAGAGGTAAATTTAGTTTCTCTTCCCGGCCGATAGGGACATAAATCTTTGTGAAGAATTTTTCGATTTGCTCAGCTTTGGGAGGTTTGGTAAGTAAGCTGCCGACCACGCCACTGACGACTCCAGTCAGAAGCGGCGCAGCGATCGTGGTCAGGCGTGTAAAAGCCAGCTTCGTCACGCCGCCACTCTCCATCCAGCCGAGGATCCCCGCCTCGCTCAGAGACCGCAGTAATCCAGCATTGGGCGCCCACGTGCGGATGCCGCTCGTGACAGTCAGCAGGCCTTGCTGCACGAGGTCTGCTTCGTTCCACGAGATGATGTGTCGAGT
Source organism: Phycisphaerae bacterium (assembly GCA_029858035.1). Classification (GTDB taxonomy): domain Bacteria; phylum Planctomycetota; class Phycisphaerae; order Sedimentisphaerales; family Anaerobacaceae; genus CS2-K091. Next base: position 1,180 of record JAOUFU010000729.1, on the reverse strand, counting down.
CAAGAGAAATACAAGTACGGCTGAGATAGTGCTGCAGAACATCCCCGTCGTATTCATTCGCCGCCAGAGGATGCCCATAGCCGTGGAAATACCCACGAGGCTCAGAATATTGAAGTAGTCAAGAATCGCTTTCACGAGACTGCTTCGCATCCAAATCGCTCCCACAAGTGATAGAAGGGCAATGACAATGCCTACCATCCGGGTCAAATTCACCAACTGCATCTCGTCGGCCTTCGGATTTACGTAAACGCGGTAGATATTCTGAGAAAAAAGTCCCGCAACCGTGACCTGGACGGCATCGCCGGAGGACATTGCCGCCGCCATCACGCACGCGAGCATCACGCCCTGAAGCAAGGGCGATAACAGCTCACGAATTGAATCACCGAAGGCGGCGTCCTTATGGATAGCTGAACCTGTGTTGAGCAGATAAGCCAGCCAGCATAGTCCCAGCACGGCCCAGCCTATTGTGCAGATTCGTTTAAGAATATTTCCGTATGTGAAGCCGACCCGTCCCTCCCATTCTGTTCGACCGGCTCCGCAGACGCTCATCAAATGTGGAAAGGCCAGTGCAGTTAATGGCGCGTTTATAGACAACAAAAGCACCGTTAGTAAATTAAAACTTTTTGGGTCAAACAAACTCAAATAATTGTCGTCTGCCGCCGCTAATGTGCTCCGCATACCAGCCAGACCTCCGACCTCTTTGAGGCCAAGTGCCGCCGGAATGGCAATGAACGAAAGAGCAATAATCATCAGGCCCTGAATCATATCGGTACGAATCGCGGCAATTATTCCGCCCCAGTAACTGTAGATTATGAACACCGCCGTGCTGACAAATAGGATACCCAAGAACCAGATTTCGCTGTCCTGCGTTGCAGCCTTTCCCATCATACCCTGTACGGTGCGGGTTGTTGCAAGCAGAACACCTGCTAAAAAAACAATCATCCCCACCGCGGCTACGATTATGTACAGCACGCTGGCTCTCTTGCCAAAGCGCTGCTCGAAAAAATCAGCCAACGTCAGGCAGCGCATCCGCCGAACTACGGGAGCGATAATCCAGTAGAAAGGCGTTCCGAACAGCCACATCCAGGAGACCCAGATGCCGGATGCCCCACTTACAACGGCCTCGCTCATAACTCCGGCTACGTTGCCCGGATGGGTGCCGGCACCAAAGGCGTGCATG
>JAOUFU010000186.1 GCA_029858035.1 Phycisphaerae bacterium | reverse complement strand
ACGGGGCCAAGCCGGCTGAGACAAACGTCATCCGCGAGCTGATTCCGCACATCAATTCGGCATACCGCACTATTGCCACGCGCGAGAACCGGGTGATACAGGGGATGTCGATGGGTGGATACGGAGCGGTCTCGTATGCGAGCAAGTATCCCAATGTTTTCAGCGTTTGTGTGAACTACGACGGGGCCGTGCATAACTGGGAGACGCTAACATCTCGGCGCGGCGGGATTTCCAAAGGGATCTTCGGTAATGACGAGGAGTATTTCAATCAGTATTCGCCCTGGTACAACGCAAAAGCTAAAGCGGATACTATCGGCGACAAGGTGGCTTTTCGAATGGTTGTCGGCGCCTTGCGTGAGTTTAACGAGAACTTTCGCCGGCATCTTGAGAATCTAAATATCGACGTTGACTACGTGCAGACTTCCTGCGGGCATAACCTTGAATGTTTGATTGAAAAAGCAGGGCTTGAGAGTTTTGCGCTTATAGCCAAGCATATCGGTAAAACGAGCAGTCAAGTTTCCCGGGGAGTGGAAATAGCAAGCGCAAAGGACCTGGTCTATGCGAAGGTGGGCGAGCGAGAGCTTAAGCTGGATGTGTTCTGGAACAAAAATGCCGAAGATACCATGCCTTTGATAGTATGTGTTCATGGCGGGGCGTGGACCGCGGGGAGCAAGGACTGGTGTCCCGCTCTTCGGATGACAAAAAGCGGCTATGTCGTTTCGAGCATCAACTATCGGCTGAGTCAACACGCGCCGTTCCCGGCGCAGATACATGACTGCAAGGCGGCGATTCGCTGGCTGCGTGCCAACGCAAAGAAATATCATATTGACCCGAAGCGAGTTGGTGTATGGGGAGGCTCTGCGGGTGGACATCTGGTTGCGCTTCTGGGTACAACAGGAGGCAATAAAGAGCTGGAAGGAACCGTCGGCGGCAACCTTGAGCAATCCAGCAGGGTCCAGGCTGTGTGTGACTTCTTCGGTCCGACCGATTTGTTTGACTTTTACAGAGACAAGGAGAATCGCCACTACGATTATACGACGACGGTAGTCGACAGGCTCCTTGGCGGCCCGATTGCCGAAAAGAAAGAATTGGCTGAATCGGCCAACCCTGTCAATCACGTCACCGCCGACGACAGTCCCTTCCTGATTATGCACGGCGATAAAGATGACCTTGTACCCATGAGGCACAGCGACATTTTGAATGAGGCATTGAAAAAGGCCGGTGTCGAAACAAGGCTGCATGTTGTCAAGGGTGCAGGTCATGGTTTCAGCGGTCCCGAAATCAACAAGATGACCGACGAGTTTTTTGACAGGCATTTGAAGACACAAAAGCCGACTTCTTCGACAAGCATCTGAAAGCGCGAAAGCTAAAAGTCGAGTCCAGTGGGGGCGGAAAGGCAAAAATGCCGGTGAAGGATTTTGCTATTTGCAGTAACGGGGGGGGAAGTTTCTCCAAAACATCGTAAATCTTAAGATTTTTCACTTATGGGACCGTTAAAATCAAGGACATCATCAAAGGCGGTAGAGGTCCCAGAATCTTCAACAATCGAGTCGATAAGTAAGTCCACTAAATATGCCGTATTTCGTGGTTTTTCGGAGTATTTTGCATTCTTCTGTCTGTATCTTATACTTTAATTGTAGGGTTGTGATTAAAACATATTGTAGGGTTTGTGATTAAAGCATAGTCTGAATGTCCTGAGGGAGGATAGTAATAAAATGCGGACTCGTGCGGCCCAGTTTACAAATCGGTTGGCCCTTGTTTGTGTTATCTTGATTTTAACGGTTGGAACAGGCCTGATAACAGGGCATATGGAGAGTATTGTTACACCGACATGGGGTGTCAACAGTGAATGTGTCGCTATGCCTGTGATGCTGAATTATCCAGGAATTTTGGCCGGGGGGTACTTACATGACAGCACTGCCGGCCCGATGCAGTCAAAAGAGAATGTTTCCAATTTGAAATTGTTCGGCGATGTCTTCGGCAGTGTGACAGGTTTGGCAAGACCTTTAGACTATCCGAAAATGAACGTATACGATTTTGATACACTGTGCGATATGATAATAGCAGGGAGCGGTGCAGAGAACAAGGAAGTCGAAGATAACGGGTCGGCGTCAAATTTACAAGAAGAGCAGGAAACAACGACGAGAATCGAAGCTGAGCAGTACAGCATGGGGATTGATACTACAGAGACGCTATTGGGCCAGAACATCGAAGAAGCGAGCGATGCGGTGGGAGTGGACGGACCAACTGAGCGAGTCCTAACGAAGATCCGTACTAAAATGAAAAGTATAGAAACGGTATTGAGGAAAGCCGTTATTGAGCCTTATCACAACATCAACGGCCAGATAGAGGGTCTTCAAATATCCGGGCTTGAACAAGTACTGGCGGCAAAAGACCTTCTCCTTAAGAGCGGAGACATAATTTGCTTGGTTAACGGACAACTGTTAAGCAGCAAAAAAATAGCATCCAAGGTTTTCAGACAAGCAAGGAAGCTGCCGATTATAGAAGTCGAGCTGTTAAGAAACGGTCAAACCATGATACTGCAGTATCACCTTAGATAGTCATCTGTCACCTATCAAGAGAACCCGGTGAATGTAGTTTCCTTTCCCAATTATGTTCTTTGAGGCAGTTTTTTTGGTCCGAAAACAATTCACTCCGAATACAAAATCCTCTTTTTTGGCTTGATTTTTGTTATGAAAGAAATGGTCTAAGGCCGGTTATTAAAACAGCCGAATATTGAAGGTCAGTGGAAATAAAGAGTATCGGACATTAATAATTTAATATGGAGGCACAAAAAATGTTAGACAATCTTATCGTGACGCCGGTCAGTGAAATGCTGACCAAAATAGTCGGTTATCTGCCTACACTGGTTGGGGCGATGATCATCCTGACCGTTGGCTGGGTGATAGCCAAATTCCTCAGGCGGGTAGTCAATCGCGCCCTGGAGGCGATACATTTCGGCAAGCTGGCTGATAAGGCGGGGATAACGGAGATTCTGAGTAAAGGCGGCTTGAAGACTTCCGCCATCGATGTGATGAGCGCACTGGTGTATTGGCTGGCCATTATTATGGTTCTGGTCATGGTGGTCAACGCACTTGGTCTTCCTCAGGCATCGAATGTTCTTGAGAGCTTGTTTGGTTACATTCCGAGTGTGATCGCGGCCCTTTTCGTACTGGTAGTCGGCATGTTTCTTGCGAACTTTGTCTCGGGCATCATTCATACAGCGGCCGGCAATGCGAGCCTGCCCAGACCCGAGATGTTCGCAGCAGTAAGCCGCTGGGCCATCATAATCTTTGCCGGTACGATTTCGCTGAGGGAACTTGGCATAGCAACGCTTCTTGTGACTACTACGTTCAATATCGTCCTTGGCGGCGTTTGCCTTGCATTGGCCCTGGCTTTCGGACTGGGTGGCAGAGATGCAGCGGCAAGGTATTTAGAGGAATGGCGTAAAAGACACAATGAGGAGAGGGCCCGCAGCAAGGAAGAGATTTTCAGTTGAATTTGGCCGGGCCAAGATAGCCTGTAAAAACGGGAGAGTGGATCGAGGGGCTGTGAGCGCCAGCTTGCAGCCCTTTTCTTTTGCGCTGATTTATCTCGCACAATATCACGACATATCCATCAAGCTCACTATATTTTCACGGAACCGCCTCGCCGGTTTTGAGGATAATAATTTTTCAGAAAACACCCTCATACACTGCTTAAAAACGTGGTTTTTGTAGAAAAATGCGAAAAACAGATACTTTGCGCAGTTGACAAATCAATTTTTTTTGCTCAAATCCAAAAATAGATGACAACATTTTTCAGTTCAGCAACGGCATATATACAGAAGTAAAATCAACTGTTTGGGGCATGTAGCCAAAGAGGGGCTGTCAGCCTTAAAGAATCGTTTATAGCGTGTAGAATTAAGGAGCTTAATTATGAACTTAAACTTACTTTTTCTGAGCATGTCAGATTTGCATTTGGGGGAGGTTGACCATTGTTACTTAAAAATGTGAGAGTCAAATGATATCAAGCCATCTTTATATTGATGGGAGGTTATGGCCATGCGAAAAAAGGTTTTCTTTATTTTTCCAGCTATGTTTAGATTCGTGCTTTTTGGGATAGCAGAAGATTGTTTCGCAGGCGTTTCGAGTCAATTCGAGCAGGCATATAAGGGCCATGTTCGGTTGCGTTTCGCCCGGCCAATTTCGGGAAAGGAGACCAAGTCATGTTAGTCATTGTAAGCGATATACACTTAACAGATGGAACATCAGGAAAAACGATCCGGGAGGGTGCTTTTAGAGTTTTTCGGCAGCGTCTTCGTGACCTGGCCTACGATGCTTCCTGGCGAGCACAGCCAGGCAATAATAATGCAGCGAGGTATAAACCCATTGAGTCATTCGATGTCATTCTTCTTGGGGATATACTGGACGTGATTCGATCAGATAAATGGTTATCGAACGGGCAGAGGGGAGTGCGTCCATGGCATTTTGATCAAAGTGCGGAAATCAACGGACGCCTGGCAAAGAAGGTGGACCAAATTACGAGCGATATAGTTCGAAATAACAAACATTCGCTTGGTGTTCTTAAGGGCCTTTCATCAGGGCGCAAAGCGGCCAACTGGATTACTCTTGCACCGGCGACACGTGATGGGAAACCGGACGATACGGTTGGATGGGAACCGGAGGATCCTCGCCGTGTGCGTGTCGAAGTGAGAATTCACTACATTGTCGGCAATCACGAATGGTTTTTAAATCTTCCCGGCGAGCCGTATAACGACATTAGAACCAGGATCAAGGCAGCCATGGGGCTGGCAAATGATCCGAAAGTACCTTTTCCTCATGATCCTGAGGAATCAGCCGATATTCAAAAAGTCCTTAATGAGCATCATGTTTGGGCCCGTCATGGGGACATTTATGATTCCTTCAATTATCAGGATAATCAAGGCCGACTCGCATCCTCTCTTGGAGACGTCATCGTTATCGAACTGGTTAATCGTTTCCCACATGAAGTCGATAAAATGGACGTGCCACAAAGTCTGAAGGAGAATTTGAAAGAGATTGATAATGTTCGTCCTTTATTTTTTATCCCGCTTTGGATCGACGGATCACTACGGCGTTCGTCTGCGAATCGTAAGCAGATAAAAGAAGTAAAGTCGGTTTGGGACAAGCTGGTAGACGAGTTTCTTAAAATTGACTTTGTAAAAAGTCAGGATTCATTCTGGAACCCTTTAGATGATGTTGACAAACTTGAGGCGCTGTTAAAGTTTTCTAAGGGTATCTCGCTTTCTACTCTGGGCAAAATTGTTAACTGGTATGGCAAGAATGTATCAACCAAGGTGGAATCCTATTATAAGAAGGCGCTCACGGAGTCGGCGTTCAAGAATAGGTCGGCGCAGTTCATTGTTTATGGCCATACCCACCGCAATGAAATTATACCGCTGGATATAACAAAATTAACAGGAGGAAAAGAACTGAGGCAGATTTACCTTAATTCAGGTACCTGGCGTCGTGTTCATACATTGGCCCAGTCGAACACCAAGGACGCCGAATTTATCGACTATAATATAATGACATATCTGACCTTTTTCAAGGGCGATGAGCGGCGTGGTCGATCCTTCGAAGCATGGTCCGGAGCTCTTGGTGTTTAGGTCGGAGAAAGCAGAATTTACGATAGGATTGGAGATAAGCCATGACAAGCGGTACAGATAATACGAGGGCACGGAATCTCGTTCTGATTGCCCTGCTCGGAGTTATTACAGTGTTCACAGCGTTCTACGAAGGGTATTTCCCCAAAATATCCATCCTCTTCCTGGCCTCGCTCATAGCCGGCTATTTAATATCCGTATGGCTTGCCTTCAGCGTCTCGACGAAACGCCTTCTATCCCTCATACTGGCGACATTTATCATTGAATATGTCAAAGAATCTATAGGTATAAGGTCGCGGCTGTGGACTTACGGTGTTAAGGGCCATTTCAATTTTGGCGTGTGGGCGTGGGTATTGGCAGGCCTGGTAGCTTATACGCTGTCGACCAGGGTGGTTATAAGGCTGATAAGAAAGCTAAAATTTTCTTTGCCCAGATGGTCGAACCTGATTATTTTGATACTTATTTTTTTATTAATCCCCTTAACAATGGGCAACTATCGGAGTGGAGCCGACTACTTGTTGTGGTCATTTTATGGTTTGCTCTTGATAGCAGGCCTCTATACATCCATCAGAATGGATTTTCCCGTTTTCGCAGGGATCGTTATTACTGCCTGGATTGTCGGCAATCCCAGTGAGTATGCGGGGTCTGCGGGCAGCGGTGTGTGGACCTTTACCCATAACCCTAATTATCCCCCTTTCTTTCTATTGTTTGGTTGCTGGCCATTGGAAATACTTGCACAGTATTCGCTATCGGCCTTCCTGGCTAATGAACCCCTGGATAAAGATACCTTTAAGATTTAAGGAGACGAATTATGATTGAGGCTACAAGAAAAGAGAAACACTTAAAGACTCTTATGATAATAAGTGCAATGACCTACTTTGTGGTGGGTTTTGCCTTTGTCATTATCCCTGGAGGAATGCTTAAGGCGGTCAACTTTTTCTCGCGAATCTTAACGCCAAGTCTGGAAGAGATACCTTTATCGGTAGAGAAGTTCTGGCTTTCCATGACGTTCTCCATGATGATGACCATTACAGCCCTCTGCTATATTGCCCAACACAACATCAGGAAGAACAAGAACTATATCATTGCACTGCTCATATCTAAGTCTGCATCCGCTCTGTCTGCGCTGTGCTTTTTCATCTTTTCAGCCAGGTACTTTGCCTATTTGGTTATTTTCTTAGTCGATGGTTCGATCTTCTGGGTAACTCTCTTCTTTTACATCAGGGCCAGCAAGACATTTTTCAAGATCCAGACAGCGTATCTCAGAAAGAAGCCGGTCATACCCAAAAATACAGGTCCTACAACGGTAGTGGCATTGAAAGGCGATGACAAGTTGAAGCTCCTGGACGCGGTTCTGGAGAAAACGGGATTCTTCGGGATTCTGGAGAAGCGTTTTGATAAGACGGGAAAATCCAAGGCTGACTTCTCCGTTGTAATCAAGCCCAACTTTATGTATATGCACTCGAAAAAAGACATCTCCACATATACAGACCCTGAGTTAGTGGAAGCCCTTGTCAATAAGATTGCCGGGAGAGGATTCCCGAATATTACTCTTGTAGAGGCCCAGAGCACCCTTGGGAACTACTACAAGAACAGAGAGGTGGTAAAGGTAGCCGAATACATTGGGTATTCAACGAAGAAGAACTATCGGATTGTTGACCTGACGGAGGAAATGGTGCCTTATGACTACGGTGGGAGGTTGGGTAAGCACTTTGTTGGACCTACATGGAGAGACGCAGATTTCAGGATTTCCTTTGCCAAAAACAAGACCCACGTATTCTGCCACTATACCCTTACCTTAAAGAATATTTACGGCACCCTCCCAATGCAGAATAAATTGAAGGAGTACCATACCAAGCGTGAGTACGACTGGCCTACCATAGAAACGCTAAAGCACTTTCCCGTCCATTTCGGCCTAATCGATGGGATTTACAGTGCGGATGGGCATTTTGGAGTTATAGTCGATGCAGAACCAAACCATACTAAGACGATGATTGGCGGCGAAAACCTGATAGCAGTGGATTGGGTGGGTGCTCGAAAAATGGGACTCAATCCCGATGATCCCAGGGTTGGACGCTTTCTTCCGTTGGCCGTGGAAGCCTTTGGAAAACCTGAGATTAATTGGGTAGGAGACAAATCTGTATATGAACCCTGGAAGAATGTCAGCGAGGTCTTCATCCTGTCCCTTGATATGATTGAAGAAGCGTATGCCTTCAGCGATTGGTGGTTCTCCGGACTGACGGCTATGGATAAGTATTTTGCCTTCAAAAAAAAGGGGTGGGCAATCTTGATTCTTAGAAAGATCATAAGTCCGATTAAGCGTATCTTTTTTAGATATGATTACCTATAGCAGGGGCAGAGAATATAGATACAGGAATAGAAGAGAAAAAAGTTGCCAGGAAATATCTGCGTTTGCTTCTGGGAGCGCTCGTTTTGTGGGATCCTGGAATTGGAGCCTATGCAGTCTTTCCGGCGAAACATTTTCAGGAATTCATTTTATTTACTCCCCGTGTGGAGCCTCTGTTTATAGGCGGCGTAGGAATTTACCGGCTGTTTGCAGCTTATCTTCAGTTTCCTGGCTTCAGAAATCCGGAAAAAACGTTGTGGCGGTACAGTTATTCATTATTTTTCGTTTGTCGGCGGCCGTGATAGATTTTACCAAAGCCTTCTTTTTACTGGAGCGACCATTTTATTTCTTCCACAACTTACTGATGTTTTTTGTTTTGATGAATTGTCTTATTGCTTATTTAACCTCACGCTGGTTAAGGAGGATGGATCTC
>JAOUFU010000728.1 GCA_029858035.1 Phycisphaerae bacterium | reverse complement strand
CGATTGAAAAAACTCGGCTACAAGAACGTGTTCGTTAAGGCTGGTGACGGTTTCTTCGGCTGGCCTGATAAAGGGCCCTTTGACGCGATAATCGGGACGGCGGCCGCCAAGCGTATACCTGAGCCGCTGCTGGAGCAGTTGAAGCCGGGCGGGAGGATGATTATACCTACGGGCAGTACGTTTGGATTTCAGTACCTGGTGCTGATTACGAAGGACACGAAAGGCAAAATCCACAAGAGTAAGGTAATGCCGGTGCGATTTGTACCAATGACGGGGGAAGTGCAAAAATAGAAGAAGGTCACGGAATAATTGAACTTCTGGTTTTGCTGTTTTTTCATCCTTTTGGGGTGGATGCTGAAGGTTGGTTTCCTTAGCAGGTGAGGTGTATTGCCGCGGCGACGTTAACGCCGGCCTCTGAGATCTCGTTGAATTTTTGGACCGCTTTGTAGCTATCAAACATTTCAAGCTGGATATTGCGTTTCTTTAAGGCTTGGCGGGTTTCATCAGGTATTTCCATCAGGCCCGATGCGCCGCAGCCGACAACGAGGACCGAAGGTTTTGCTTTCAGGATTGTATCTAAATCTTCAGCAGTCAGGGAATGGCCCTGCTTTCGCCACCAATCGGACTGGACAGTGTCGCCGAGGATTATGAGGTCGCTGTTATAGCTTTGGCCGTCGATAACAATCTTGCCGAATTGGTATGAGTCAATGTGCATAAGCCCCACCAATTTTATACAATTTTGATTTAGAAGTCTTAGCTTACAATATCAGAGCCGGCAGACTTTTGCTTTTTGCTGTATACGAAGGCGTACCAAAAGGGGAAATACCAGAAAGCAACTCCCGAAATGATTGTCAGAAGTAGCAGCAACTCATTGTCTTGTCGCAAGCCAAAGACGGTGAGCAGGTGATAGAAGCCGAGTTGAGCCAGGATTGCAATGGCAACAAGAGCGAGAAATATTAACCGCCTTTTCATTTTATTTATACCTCTGAATTAATGGCCCACGTTTAATGTAAAAATTATACCAGTACAGCGGCTGTAAATCCAGATGAAAATTTAATTATTGTTTTTTTTTGAGTAAAAATGGGCCGCGAGCGGAAAGAATGAATTGGCTATAATAATATTTCGGATATATTACTATTAATCAGGCATTTTTGTAGTTAAAGGCAGCCGATATGGATTCGAAGAAAACAGGCGTTTTGGCGATACTTGGGGCCAGCTTGATGTGGTCTGTTGAGCCAATTTTGGCCAAATTGGCTTACGCGAACTCGGATTTTATTCAAACGTCGGGCATCCGGGCGATAGTCGTTGCGATAACGGCGCTGCTGTATGTTCTATTGACAGGTAAAAAGAGCCTGAAAGTGCGTAAAAGCGAGATCCCGAAATTTGTCTATATTGGGATTGCAGGCACGGTGGTTGCGGATTTGCTTTATTTCTTTGCGCTGACGAAGGTCCCTGTCATTAATGCGGTCCTGATAGGTCATATGCAGCCAATCTTTATTATTCTGATAGGTTTCTTCATTCTGAAGGAGGACAAATTAACAAAATTCGATTACTTGGGGATATTAGTTATGATATTTGCGGGGGTGCTTGTCACAACAAAGACAGCGGGGAATTTGTCTGATATGAAGTTCGGAACAATGGGTGACATATACGTGCTGATGGCGACGGTGGCGTGGGCAACGACGGCCATCGTGATGAGGAAATATCTTAAAGGCGTTAATGCGGGAGTAATAACCTTTTATAGATATACAGTTGCTTCGATGGTTTTCGTGGCCTACTTATTGCTTAAGTCATCACTGGTTGTGGCCAATATGTACCAGGTTCTGGTCGGCCTTGTAGTTTGTGCGGGCACTATCCTTTACTATGAGGGTTTGAAACGCATCAAGGCGGCCCAGGTTTCGGCACTGGAACTTTCAACACCTTTTTTTGCGGTGGTTTTCGCTTTTTTGATTTTGCGAGAATTGGTCACAGTAATGCAGATTTCAGGCATTGTGTTGTTAGTTATCGGGGTGTTTCTGATTTCGAGGAAAGAAGAGGCGTATTTCTGATGTA
>JAOUFU010000185.1 GCA_029858035.1 Phycisphaerae bacterium | reverse complement strand
ATCACATAGAAGTATCGCTTCGGCAGATTTGCCTTGATGAACGTTTAATTCAATTTGTGCGACAGTTACCGGCATCAAGTTAGGTTCCTGAATCTTTAACCTGCTTAGTAACTCACCCGCCTCCGCAAACTTATTCTGCCGCATCTTGAGTAATGCAAGAGACAAGCAGACAGAGTGATCGTTGGGGTCATTAGCCAACAAATTCTCCAGGATCTCGATGGCAGAACCCAGTTCGCCGCGTCTAAGGTTGCCTTGTAATTTCAATTTTTCTATATCGGGATGGAATAGTTTTTCTCTATCTACCCGGCTAAGAATTTCGTCTGCACGGTCGTATCCACCTACCTTGAACAAAGCGTTGACATAAGCAACGATTATACGAATGTCCTGGGGCGAACGATCGCAAGCCTGTCGATAAATTGAAACCGCAAGCGATAAATCGCCAGCTCGTTCGTAGGCTGCAGCGAGAAGGACTCTGCTGGTTTGGTCATCCGGATTGGCCAGCAGATTTTCTTTAAGAAGCGTAATAATCTGCGGATACCGGTCTTTGAAATTGTCCTGTGTGAACCAAATTCTCGCCTGCTCATAACGCCATTGCCAACCCTCTTCACCCTCAATAGTCTTAATTTTATTGACGAGTTGCTGAGCCCTGTCGGAATCTTTTAGCACATTTTCACATCTTAAAAGCTCTCGCTGGACAAGAATGTCATCCGGTAGGTCACGAGCGAACGAATCGAGGAACTGGCAGCATTTCTCATGCTCATTCCAACGCCTGTAAAGGCCAGCCAGGAACAAACCCACGTCTCTTTTGGCAGCAGGCTGTTCCAAACGAATTAAGGCATCCTTAATAATCTTCTCACACTCTTGATTCCTTTCTTTTGCTGCTAATAAAAAAGCGAGGTATCTTAAGGGGCTGACAGATTTGGGAAACTCGCTAACAACATCATATAATTTTATTATTGCTTCATCACTTCTGTCCTGAGCGGTTAACAGCTCAGCCTCCGCCATAGCAACTTCCATACGAGATGGGTCGCTATTTTTCATGTCGTTGAGTAACTGCTGAGCTCTACTGAACTGAGACCGCAAGAACGCAAGCTGAAGCTGCGAAGCCTTAACTGAAAAGGTATTATCAGCCGCTTTTTCCAACGCAGCCAACTGGTCCTCTATATCCTGCCACATTTGGGAATTTTCACCAGTTGAGCTTGCAGCCAACAGCTGCATCTGGGCTTGAATATACAGTAAGGCCGCATCGAGACTGTTTGGAGAAATTTGCCTGGCCATTCGGGCTTGTTCTGCTGTCTCGGCCCAGTTTCCGGTCTGAGCTAACAGTCTGGCAAGGGCCAAACGTCCATCGAAGAGATTAGGCCTTTCAGAAACCAGTGTGCGTAACGGGCGCAGTGCAGATCGTGTATCACCTGAACGAGACAGATTTGATGCCAGAGCTAATCGAACTTGTGGGGATTCATTACCTGATTGTATTGCCCGGCGAAAATATTCGGCGGCCTTAGACAGGTGCCCTTCTCTATCGGCCAGAAGACCTTCCAAGAAAGCAACCACTGCGGGTGCAATATCCTTTTGCTTCAGTTTGGAGATGCAGTTGCCAGCGCGGTCAAGCTGGTCACATCTGATATATAGCTCTGCGGCTGTGAGCATAAAATCCCAGGGTTGATAGGAAAGCTCTTTTAATCCGGTTTCGGCAACTTTTAGCATCATTGCTTTTGAGTTTAATTTTAGTGCAAGTGTCGCCCAGACTCGCCAAAGGGCCTGGCTTGTCGGCTCAGCCACTTGCACCACCTCAAAGTGTTTTTCTGCTTTGTCGAAGACGTTTGCGTTGATAAATTCCGCCGCAAGTCGCAGACGCACGATAGGATCGGATAAATCCAGTTTCTCAGCCTGCTCCAGGTCAGTTAAAGCTTTGTCTCTATCCTCGCTTCTTAGATGGAAGGCGGCCCGGATCATGTACGCCAAAGCCGAGGATGGATTCTTTTTTACTGCTTCATTGAACCAATATTCCGATGTATCTGTAAAATCCGACGGGCGTTGTTCTGTAAGTTGACCTAATGTTTCGTAGGCTAATACCTGGTCAGGGTGGTCTGCAATGATACCTTTCAATTCGGTATCCGCTTCATCAAACTTTCGCTGTCTGGCCAATGCCAAGGCCAATAGCCTGCGAAGCTTAAGGTCCTGGTTTGCTTTAAGGTATGTTGTGGAAATTAACTCGGCCTGGCCGGGCTCGCCGATCCCTAAATACAGTTCAGTCAGTTTCGTAGCAGCTTCAGAATTGTTTTTGTCCTCTATCAAGGCAGCTCTGTAAGCCGCTATCGCTTGTTGAATGTTGTTAGATTTAATAGGTCTGATATTAAGGTGCGCATCAGCATATTTGATCAGTATCGGCACGTCGTCGCGTTCAACAGCCAAATAACGGCCCAGCTGCGACGCTGCTTCCTCGTACCTATGTTCGTCATACGCCTTATTGCCAAGGATAAGTCCCCGCTCAGATCTGCTGCTTCTCCGCCATTGGCGCAGTCCGAAAGCAGTCGCCCCCAAAACCACAAGACCGATTACTAAAACAATTGCTAATTTCCAGTTAAAATATCTTCTTGGCATTTACTTATCCTTTCTGGATTCTTATTTTGCAGCAAATTACACAATGGGGTTCCTCTCCTCCATATACAGTTATTTTTAGAACTGCTTGACGAAATTCCTGACCAACTTTTTGATTGTTTGCCAACATATCCATAAGTCCATCTTTAATGAAAGGTCTCTGACATATTTGGTGTCGTAATGTATCCATTCCTGAAAGTCTTTCTTCGGCTGTCTGGTTCTACAAACCTGCCAAAGGCCCGTGATACCCGGCAGAACTGATAGTCGGGCATCACGCCAAGATGGACACAATGTATTTTCCGATTCGGGAGATGGCCTTGGTCCAACAACACTCATCTGACCTAACAGCACATTAAAAAATTGAGGTATTTCGTCTATATGTGTGTCTCGTAAAAATCTACCCACGGCATTCACCCGCGGGTCATCCTCCATCTTGTAATGGTCGCCATCAACCTCACTGATGCTCCTTAGTTTATCTTGTATCTTGTCAGCACCAACGACCATAGATCTGAACTTCAGACAGTTGTATTCTTTGCCGTGCAGCCCCTGTCGTGTATCTTTGAAGAATACCTGCCCACGAGAAGTTAATTTTATAACCAAAGCAACTATTAGAAGAACAGGTGCAAAAAAAATCAGAACGGTTATAGCTGCAGCAATATCAGCAATTCTCTTAAAGCATCTGACATAGGAAAATCTCGGCCAATTGCGGAAATTTTCGTTAGCACGTTGCTGGTGGTTTAAATCGAGCTTCGGGTAGCAAATTTGCTTTGAATTATTGCTTTTGTATCGATTATTTAGGCGTTGCCAGTTGCATTGTGGTCCTTTTATAATGCGGTTTTGGACAAGTTGATTCTGCGGCACGCAAACGCCCGGGCCAATGACCGATGAATTTATGACGGCAGCTTTTCCAATCTTAACGTGATTTCCGAGAATGGTTGGGCCTACTATAATTGCATTTTGACTTATACTAACGTTTTGCCCAAACAACACTTTACCAAATATTCTTGCGCTGTTAGATATTATGATAGTGTCTTTATCCAAGATTTCCTTTCGAGATTTATTGTTTGCATTATGATGATTCTGCGCGGAAGAGTTTAGCCCAGTTGCAAGGAGGCAAAGCAAATCCTGCTCTGTTTCTAAATCCAATACTGAGCCTCCAACACTAATCGCTCGCAGTGTTAAGGCATTAGAACGACATCTTTTTAAAAAAGTGGAAAAAGAGTGAGGCAAATCACGGTCAGCCAGGACCTGTTGAAAAACACCAGTATTAATAAAGATATGATGAGGCCAATCAGCAGGAACGGGTGCGGGTTCAGCAGAATCAGAGTACAGCCGACGGAAACCTGCCAACTTGCCTTGAGCTGTAACTCGCATTTTTTCTCGTCTTCCCAGCAATTCAGGTTCAACATTAACCGCTACTACATCCGCCTGAATGCCAGCCAGTGTTTTATGGAGCAACTCACTATCAATCTGTGTAGCGAATCGCCCGTTGGAAACAATGAACCATGAGGTTTGCCTTGTCTTCCTGAGGAACTCAGAGCAAACCGGGATGTTTTCTGTATAAAGTATCATCTCCGGCGTCGCTACGCGGGTTTCAATCCTCCATCCTTTGGGGATGCCAATAATGGTGTTGCTGTTGCGGCCCCAGCATACACATTTGCTTAATCCATTAAGTACAACACCGGCAATAGGCTCGCTGGAAATTGCAAAGCGGAGTAGGTCATTACCATTACTGTCTGCTGAGTTTTTGTTTTTACGTATGATAATCAGGTTCATAGATAATTTGAAAATATAAATAGATAGACAACTGATGTCTCATTAACAATCTTGCACAAGTTTACTTGCTTTAGGAGTTGGAAAAACCGCTGGAATTATGTTTTTGGTTCTGCAGGCAGCAGCAGCTTTGCAGCGGCTTGTTTGGCATTTTCCCTCGAGCGGGCGTTCTCTGCATAATAATTGTGACCATAACGATAATAACTGTGACGAGCTCTAACGTTACTTAGAACAGTGCCAAGTATCTTAGCATTTATTTCGGCAAGTTTTTCGATTGCATCTCTAAGGTCCGGAGCGGTAGTTTGACTGGCGAAGCTTGTTAATATGACCGCGTCTGCCATCTTTGCCCACATCAAAGCGTCAGGAAAAGCCAGCACGGGAGGAGTATCAATAATAACGTGGTCGTACTTTTCACTGATTGTTTTTATGCGCTCCCGCGCCCCAGGCAAAGCTAATAGTTCGCAGGCATCGTCTCTATTGCGAGAATCCGCCGCAAGCACATCCAGACCGGTTGCAGACATAGAGCAAACAGCCTGGTCATATTTTTTTCTGCCGAAAAGTACGTCCTGCAAACCCCTCGAGCCTTTGGGTAAATTCAACATGTAAGCAATATCGGGTTTTCTCAAGTCACCATCTATAAGCAGAACCTTTTTTCCTGACCTGGACATACTTGTTGCCAAATTAATAGCAAAAGTAGTTTTGCCTTCTCGCATCCCCGGACTTGCAATAACCAGCATTTTTGGTTCCCTGTCGCCATTAAGCAGTCGTAAGTTCGCACGAATGGTCTGGTAATCCCCGGCTAACTGCTTTGTGAGAAGAGGTCTTTTGACGGCGTCTGAACTGGTGGTAGTCCCGATTACTCGGATACCGACCACATCGCCAGGCGTACGCAAGCGAAGATCTGCCTTGTCTCTCAGGAAAGCCAATAGCATTCCACAAGCGAACGAACCAAAGACCAGAGCCGCTGAGTATTTTACTCGCTTATCTACAATAGAAGCAATACCAGCAGGATATGCGACGGAAATCCTTGCAGGACGCTTTTGTTCCATCTCCAGTATTTGTATGCGCCGGCGAATCGTATCATACATTTCTTGGTCTAAGCCTAATTGAAACTGCAATTCCTCTATATCCATTTGCCGAAGACCCACATCAATAGTCTCTGTATCCTCCTGATCGAACTTATCCTTAAACCGCTTTTCTAGGGCACTTGCTAGTTCCCACTCATCTTGTATATCAGCCAGTTGCTTTTTTGCGTTAAGCAGCTTTTTTTCCCCCACCTCAGCAGCTTTCTTAGCTATGAAACTATCATACATTTTACTCACTTCCGTCTTGTGCTGCTCAATACGCTCTTTCATTGCTTCTATCACATCAGCTTTGTTCTTAAGTTCCTGATTTGTAGGCTGTAATATCTGCTTGGCAACAATAAGTTCCTGTTCTAACCGTGCGAGATTTGATATGAACATATTGAGGATTGGGTCGGCATTTATATACTCATTGCGCATCGGGTCATTCGGATCTACGCCCTGTTCCACTTCAGTTGCTAATTTCTGCTGCTCAGTGGCCTGCTCTTGTGTATTTGCATCGGGCAATTCCAACCTCTTTTTGAGTACGTCCACCTGGGCTTCCAGGTCGATTCTACGTGCCTCCCATTCGGTTATTTTGGTGAGAAGCATTCCCATACGTCCCAACTTTATTTCTTGACGTTTGTCCAAGGTAGTCGACGATTTAGATCCATAATCTTTTGCCTTGGCATTAATGTTTTCACGCTGGTTTTTTAATTCTTTGGCCAGAGTCTTTGCCTCGTCTTCCAGAAGATTAATTTTTCGCCACACATCTTCGCTGGAACTGGCATTTTCGATGTCCGTATACATGCTAATAAAAGCATCTACAATTGTCTTCGCTTCTTCAGCGTTTGCGCTTTTCACAGTTATTCTTATGAACTCAGTACCATGGTAAAAGGCAGCACTGATGACGCCATTTGTTATCGCCTGTTTCAACATGCCTACCGGCTCAGGTTTTGTTTTGGAGTTCTTTAGTGTTTGCTTCAGTTTTGTGACAAAGGCGGTAGGCTCACTTTTAAAAAAGGCTAAGTTTTTGTCCGCTAAATAGCTTGCTACTCTTTCCACTACCAGGCTGCTCGTGATTATCTCTGCCTGAGAATTCATATAGCTTTGATAAGATATTCCTCCAGTGCCTACTTCGCCGGTAATGGGATCTTGCGAAATAGGATCTACCCTTATCGCGCCGGTTACGCTGTACAAAGGCTCAATCGAAAGCCATATTCCAGGTATTCCAATTGCGCACATCACAAAGAATATCAGCAATACAATGTACCATCGGCGCAGTATGCCCTTAATCAAATTAGATGTGGAATGTGTTTCAGATTCAGGTGGTGTCTCAAAATTGGCTATTCTTTGTTCAATTACACTATCATGATATTTTGCTAAATTGCTCATCTTTTGGGTCTCCTCTGGTTTGAGATGTAATACTAATCAGGGTTTCCGAACACACTTTTTGCATTTGGGGTCCCTTACATTTTTTGCCGTGCGATTATTATTGCTTCTTCTTTCAAAGGAAGCACAGTAAGCTTTGCTAAAAGCCAAAGCTCAGTAACTATCACTGCAAGAGCCAACGGCATCATTGCATAGCCGCCAAAATCGTGGAATATTTTCTCCCATTGCTCCCCGCTGAGCACCGTAAAAGCAATCGCTGTAATTGCCAGGCGTACCGTATTACAAAGCAGGGCAATCGGCAGGCTTGAAGCCAGGACGATGAGCTTTTCCCACCATGCTCGTTTGACAAGCAGAACAACTAATCCGCTAATGACGAAAAAGGCCGTGACCATTCTCAAGCCATTGCACGCCTCAGCGACTGCCACTGTTGTCCGGCCGATATGGATAATATTACCTTCCTGCATAACCTCATAACCCATCACCTCCAGGCAGAATACGGCCGATGAAGTGGCCCATTGTTGTAGAGGCAGCGCTATGGCAGCCTGGATTCGATTGGGCCAAGGCAGCATTAAGCATAGGAACAATATTACCGTAGATACCTTTCGGAAAAGCTGCCAGCCAAATAATAGTAGCACCAAAGCAGCAATACTTAGCGCGATGGACAAGTTCTCTGCTGAACTATATAAAAAGAACAGTCCAAATAGTCTGATGCCCTGGGCTGCCACGAAGGCAACCACTCCCCAGATAAAAGGCCTTATTGGACACTGTGCAATATCATGGCGTCTTGACCACAAGACATAAACAGCCAGAAAAGGAACCAACAAACCACTGGAGTATTCATCACTTCTCTGCCATATATTCCAAAGTTCTACTATGCCAGGCCAATAGGACCAAAGAAACGCAATTAAAACAAAGCCTACTGCAAACCACGGGAGAATCTTTGTCTTATGCACTTGTACCCAATCTGGCAATATTGTGTTAAGTTTGCCAAGCTGTTGTTGCAATGTTTGTTGGAATCTGGTCGCGTTATTTTTCGCAACCTTTAATGTGCTGCCGACCGAATGTTCTAGTGATTCCTCTGGTCTGAACGGTATGACTTTTTCTTCGACAACAGTATTACTTCGCACGGCCATGTTGTAGTCAATCAGGCATCGTTGAATTTCACAATTTGGGCCTACTTGTACCCCCTCCCAAAGCACGCTATTTACCACAATACTATCCTTGCCGATGCTAACATTCCGTCCGAGTATGGTTGGCCCAAAAATCACTGCACCCTCGGAAATGTGAACGCCATCCATAATAACAACCTGGCCATAAATCCAGGCCCCCGGAGCCAGATTTGCATCCGGGGCCATCCATACTTCATGTGAGTTATTATGCTTACATAGTTTTAAATCCGGGCTTAGTTTTGGTATATTTTCAAGGTAATTGGCGATGGCATATAGGTATCCTCGCCAATCTCTAAAATTTCCAACATGACTCGGTAATACAACCGTATGAACAGTTTTACCGGCATGGAGCAGCTCAGGAATTAGACCTTCCTTGATATCAAAGTAGCCCTCTTTGGGGATGTGTTCTAAAACGCCGGTTTCGCATACGTAAATGCCGGCTGCCTCCCCCGGAA
>JAOUFU010000184.1 GCA_029858035.1 Phycisphaerae bacterium | reverse complement strand
GCAGATGTCCATCCACCGGTAGAGTCGGAGTAGGTCACCTTCCACAGTGTTTGGTCTCCCGGCGTATTGAGGTCATCATCGGCATCTCTGCAGAACACATAAGTTGCGATACCATCTTTATATGCTAACGCCGTCCCCAGAATCATCCCAAAGCTCGCATCTATCGTGCTGTCAGCTCCATCCCAACCATTGCTATACTTACGCCACTTGATTTTATTCAGGGCTGTACTATCTCCCCACATATTGCAGTCCTGGTTGCTTATCCATACCGCCAGCATACTGCTTGCATTGTTTTCATCAACAGCCAGTTTTGGCGAGCGGTCCAAAAAGGTATTATTTGTACTCCATTCTTTCGTCCAGGACACGCCATTAAAAGTTGCCACGGTGACCTCCAGTTGTTCGTTAAGCGTTTCCAGATTATTACAGTCGGCAAGAGTACCTTTAGCATCCTGCCAGATACACGCCGCTCTGCCATCATCAAGCGAAATCAACTGTGGATTCATATCTGCGGTAAAATCATCAAATACCGGGCCGCGAAGGGTCCAGTCGATACCATCATACGTGGCATATCTCAATTCTGTTCGATCGTTCGCATCCCGACCGATATCGTCTTCTATCCACACTGCAAGCATACCACTGCCTGTTCGCACGACCTCCGGCACGGAATACGGAAATACGTTGCAATCAATCGTACGCTCATTAACTGCCAAAACAAGCGGAGCGTCTGAATTAAGATAATTACGCGGTAAAACTTCGAACCCACTTGTGGTTATCGTTTTATGTGCTCCCGGGTTAAACCACCAGTTATACTCCAATCCCACCTCCCTGGAGAACGGGCCGATTATAACCTCCACACCACCCACCAGGATGATATAGGTATCGCCCCACGTTATTGGCTTTGGATACAAATTAATTTCCGAATGAAATCCGCCCCCGACGTAACCTTCCACACAGGCCACATCCGAGACGCCCGCCCCCAAAATTCCCTTTGCCAGCGGCTCAAAGTAAAAAAGGCTGGACAGCTCCGGGCCGGTGCCGATCCATCCCTCCAGGCTGCTGCTCAGACCTAACTCCAGACTGAGGTCTGCCCTGGTATAGGTCGGTATGCCACAGACCGGCGGCCCCGGGACCTGGGGTGTGGAGAAACTGAAAGTGCACCCCAGATTAAGCGTTCCGCCTGTGCGCCACGGCGGCTCCAAGCCTTCTTCATGAGTGAGATAAAAGTCTGCGGTTGCAGACGCCTCGACCTCAACACCACCCGGCAGCTCCGGCAGCTCTATCCCCGCGACCGGCACCTCTCGATGAACCTCTCTCTTAGTGCTCCCATCACATCCCTTTGTGAATACAAAACTCGTTCCGTCCATGCTGACCGATGCAGATAGTTTCGAGTCAGATTGTTTCGGCTCGTCCTTAAAATCCAGCCCGATATTCATATTCTCTCCGCCAAAGACAGGCATGCCCGAACCGACCACACTTCCATCCCATGGCGCCAGATTAAAGTCCGGCACCTTCAGTACCTTGTACTCAAATCCATTGCCGGTGAATTCTACCTTCACAAGGTTAGAGTCATTAGCGTCCCTTACGTACGGAGGTGCCTCGATTACATCGAAAAAATCCACGCGTTTTGGGACCGAATGTACCTCGCCTGCGCCAAGCTTATACCCTACAGCAACGACCTGGACCCATCCGGATCCTACCCCGAAATCGTCGCCGCCCATATCAAAGCACCGCCCGTGGTTGGTGATTTTGCGACCCCCAACAACGGTGCCAAGCGTACTACTTGAGAGACTATCAGTGTAGACTACTCCGCCACGCGTTGTCCACTGGACCCTATTGGGCTCGCAGGTCCCCCAGTCAATCGTGGCGATGAATTTCTCACACAGGGAAGGGCCCTTCATATAGTATGGGTCCTGCCGGCCCGGCCCGCAGTATTTGGCTCGCATATCCACTACACACGGATCATCACCGGGAAACTGAATCTTCTCCGTCATCTGGATGTTAACACGAGTAGTTGAATTTACATCGATAGTCACTATTTTAGTAACCGGATAATAGTGGGTATCCTTAGTGACCATTACCATTGTTTGGCCGGCGAAAACATCAATCGTAAGATGACTATTGTCATCTTTATCAAAACTAAACTGACCCTTTAGATCGGTAAGCGTCATCTGTCCTGCTACGGTGACCTCTGCCCCTCCAATCGGGACACCGTCAGGATTCCATACTGTTCCGTATAGCTTACCCAACCCAACTTTCTCATCCATATCGATCTTAGCCACAAAGACATCTTCCCCACCGTTGTACTCCATATCGCCGCCTCCCTGCATCGGAAAGTCGTTAGAGTCGGTGACACCTGTCACCAAGGCGCTGCCTTCGCCGTCCACGGCAATACCGTAACCACAGTCATTGCCGCTGCCGCCAAGGTAGCTGGACCAGACCAATTGGCCCGTAGCGGTCACCCTCGTTACAAAAGCATCATTATTACCGTTGTAGTTGGGGTCGAAACCTCCCGGAGTGGGAAAGTTGTAAGAATTTGTGTCACCTGTCACGACCGCATAATCCTCAAGCTCCGGATTTAACTGCTGCTCCGCATCATCTGCGTCAATTATGTCAATACCTCGGCCTTCATCATTGACGCTGCCGCCCAGAAAGCCGGCCCAGGCCAGCTCACAGTAGCCGGGATCAACCGGGTTGCAGGGATCAGCGTCAGGATCATAGTTGATCCTGGCAACAAAGGCCTCTTTCAAGCCACAGTAGCTGCTGTCAAATCCACAACAAGCAGGGAAATCCGAAGACTCTGTAAGACCCGTTAGCAAAGCATAAGGAACAAGAAGTGAAGATTCGCCATCCACATCAACAGCTACGGCAATAGCTCGGCCCTTGTCCCGCTGGCTACCACCGAGATAGTAAGTCCAACACAGATAAGGATGCTGTGGACTGGTAGGATGCCTCGTGACCATAGCTACAAAGGTATCACAATTCCCATTGTTTGTATTCATGGCCCTATCCCTCCCAAAGTCATCAGAATCAGTAGCGCCTGTCAACAGGACATTTCCGGAGCCGTCCACCGCAAGACCATATCCTTCGTCGCTACCGCTCCCGCCAAGACAGCTCGACCAGCCATCCGGATTTACATGCCCAAGGCTCCCATTCAACTTGGTCACAAAGGCATCTCTTACCCCAGCGTGCCATTGTTGGAATGCGGCGGGCGTTGTGGGAAAGCTGCAAGTATGGTAGACGGGGTGAATAGAATCGGTGGAACCCGTCACGTAGCAGAAACCCAATTCGTCCACGGCCACATCGTAACCCCAGTCACCATAATCGCCGCCCAGATAGGTCGACCACAACAAGGTACTCCCATCGAAACTGACCTTGGCCACGAAGGCATCTGTTCCACCCTGGTGGGAATCCTGGTACACCCCCTCTGTTGTCGGGAAGTCGGTAGAATCAGTATGCCCCGTCAGCAGCACATCGCCGTTCGGATCCACAGCAACGCCTCTGGCCGCGTCATCTCCACCACCGCCCAGAAAAGCCACCCACTGCACCCCGCTCGAGTTGACCTTGGCCACGAAGGCATCGTAATATCCACCAGAACCATAATACCGGGGGTAAGGCCCACCAAAATCGACTGAATTGGTCACCCCTGCCAGTAGTGCATCCCCGCTATTACGGTCCACGGCGATATCATAGGCGGTCTCATCATCATTGCCGCCCAGATAGGAAGACCAGGAAAGACTGGGGTCGATAACAAGCTCAGTTGTTGTATCAACTCTTCCGCTAATCTCAAAGGTATAGCTTTTCTCATCAATCAAGCGGTATCGGCCGGGTATCTGTACCTGCTGACCGTTAATAATCTGATAGACACAGGGAACCTCATCCACCAGCTCACCCAACGGCGTATTTACATGCAGCGCCCCGGTGGAATCAATTTTAATACCTGCCCCTTCATACGTTACGATAATCTTTCTATAATCCGCTCCCGCTGCAACGTGAAATTCATACTTAAGATAAGACCTTCGTCCAAAGGTGTGTAAGCTAATACCGTCATACAGTTCCGGATAGACTACCTCTGAATAGGTTGTTACGTCTGTGTGCCATTTGTTCGGGTCACCACCAATAAAGTAGTTGACTTTCGTTTCCTGCTTACCGCGCCCTATCGGCCTCACTCCCTTGGCCCCGATAAACCTCATCGAAAAGCTATGCGTTCGCCTGATGACGTCCTTCTTATCATGCCGCCCCAAGCCGAGAAATTCGGCATGTTCATCACTATAGTTCTTAGAATCCTGACCGGGTTTCTCCTGCTGGAACAACTGAAAAACAGGCCCTTTTGTGGTATGAAAGATGTTGGCCCCACTGCCGCGGAACACATAACACACGGTAGGGTCTGTAATCTGGCCTGCATTTTCGATAAACGCCGCCGGCGCCGCGGAGTACAGCTCCAGCGGCCGTGTCCGTCTGGCATCGACCGTCTTGTCGGCCGCCATCGTAGGGCCTACCCCGGAAAACAATAACACTAAACTTATCAGACTTTTTTTACTCATTTCTCGCTCTCCAGTTAAAACCACATTTTGGGAACAATAATGTCCCTTTAACCAAGGTCAGAGGCTTGTTTAAGTTCCAGAGTTGCACGCAAGTAAAAAAGACATTCGTCTTCCATAGGTCCTCCACCTTATAAGCAGTTTTTGCGGATATCTTTATTGGCGCAGGTCTCGGCCGCCAAAAGAACTGAACATCATAGAAATCGGTATTTTGCCCGCAGACCCACGCTTTTACTTCAGATTTTTCGAGTTTAACGCCGCTACTGGACAATGAATTTAGGGTACATAATCTACCACCTCCTGTCAAGCGAAAAATGCCGGCTTTTTTTGAGGTCAAACTGCAGCTTCATGGAAAACTATTTGCAGCCGACTGCAAATGTCCCTCCGAAAACGCAACTTCGAAAACATCAATAACATCTTTTGCCCGCCTGCGGAATTATCTTGTTAAAAAGCATTATCATGTGTAGAATCTGTATGAAAGTTTTTTAAAGCATGAGGTCATATAAATATGCAAGTAAAATTACAGTTTCTCGGCGCCGTTCAGAATGTCACAGGTTCTCGACACTTTCTCGAGGCAAATGGCACACAAGTTCTCATAGACTGCGGCCTCTATCAGGAACGCCATTTCGCTGAAAGGAACTGGGATCCCTTCCCGATAGAGCCCAAAAAAATAAACGCCGTCCTCTTAACCCACGCCCACCTCGATCATTGTGGTCTGCTGCCCAAGCTCGTTAAAGAGGGATTCTGCGGAAAAATATACTGCACCCCAGCCACCGCTGAAATTGCCAAGATTATTTTACTGGACGCCGCCAAGATTCAGGAAGAGGACGCCGAGCACAAACGCAAAAGACACGAAAAGCAGGGCAGCAAAGGCCCCTACCCCGAAGTCCCGCTTTACACCATAGAAGATGCCGAGGCCTGCTTTCCACTGTTTTCGCATATTGAGTACAGAGAAGCTCAAAGTCTCGGCGACGGAGTCGAAGCCACTTTTTACGATGCCGGTCACGTCCTCGGCTCCTCCATAATTAGAGTCAAGGTCCGCCAAAACGGCCAGGAGAGGATTATCTTATTCTCGGGAGACATCGGCCGGCCGAACAGAACCATTGTACACGACCCAACTGTCTTCGATTATGCCGATTATGTCCTCATTGAATCCACCTACGGTGACCGGGTACATGAGGAAGTCGCCGACGTGGAAAAGACAATGTGCGAGGTAATAAACGAGACAATAAAAGCAGGCGGCAACATCATAGTGCCCAGCTTCGCGCTCGAACGCTCTCAGGAGGTTTTATATTATATCAACGAGTTACGGCTGAAAAAAAAGATTCCGGAGTTCAAAATCTTCTTAGACAGCCCGATGGCCTCAAAGATTACGAAGGTCTTCGAGAACCACCCCGAATTGTTTGATAAAAAGATGACCGAATATGTAAGGCGGCACAAGTCACCTTTCGAGCTGCCGAACCTGCAAATGGCAGGCACGCCGGATGAGTCAATGGCAATCAACAGTATAAAAGGATCAATTATGATCATAGCCGGCTCAGGAATGTGTACAGGAGGCAGAGTAAAGCATCACCTCGTCAATAACATCTCGCGCGCGAATAACACGATAATGTTTGTGGGGTACCAGGCGGTCGGCACACTCGGAAGGTCCATTGTGGATGGGATAAAAGAAGTCCGGATACTCGGCGAAAAACGCAGGATAGAGGCAAAAATTGTCCGAATACACGGCTTCTCAGCACACGCAGACAGAAACGAGCTGCTCGATTGGCTAAAAGAAATGGAGGCCGCCCCAAGAGGCATATTTGTCGTACACGGCGAAACCGAAAGCGCTCGCAGCTTTGGCAATTTCGTAAGAAAGCAAACAGGCTGGAATATCTCCGTTCCCGAATACCAGGACGAAATCGTCCTCGATTAATTCCACCAGCATCATTCAAACGGCTATCTCATTGCACGTCGATAAACTTTACCGGCGCTCACTCTATGTACTTACTGCTGTGGCTCAATCAATCCTAAACCAAGTGCAAGAAAGGATTAAAATGTACAAAAAGAGTATTGAAATAAGAAGAACTTAATGGGGTATAATAACCCATCATTGGGGAGAATCTCCCCATATTAAGGCTGCTTTCAAAGACATAAAAAGCAATAAAATGGTATAGAAACACACATAACTTCTTTATAAGAAACCTCTTAGGAAAACTCCTAGATTATTTTTCTACTTTACGGCACAAAATTTGCGGCCAATACGCGAGGATCGGTTTCTGCGCTGAGAAATAACGAGTCTGATTTGCATTCTTAGAATAGAGAACCGCGAGGCTTTACAATGCACGAAAGCGGAAAATAGAGACTTTTTTTAAGGATGACCAAAAATGCAGCCAGCCAATCTAAAAAACCTTATTGCAGCGTTGATTCTGTCGTTAGTGATCATCTGCACGGCTTCGGGAGATGTTATTGTAGTGAGTCCCGGTGAGTCTATTCAGGCAGCGATAGAGACGGCTTTTTACGGCGATACAGTGGAAGTATCAGCGGGGACATACCATGAACGGCTTACGCTAAAAAATGGGGTGGCTGTTATCGGGGCCGGGATTACCATTATAGATGGCGATGCGGGCGGACCGGTGGTTACATCCAACGGCTGCGATGCGAACACAGTGCTGGAAGGTTTTACCATTACCAACGGCAGCGCGGCAAACGGGGGCGGGATGTATAATATAAACAGCTCGCCTACAATCAACAATTGCACTTTTTCGGGTAATACGACCAACGATGGCAGCGTTGGTTATCCAAGCATGCCGGGCGGCAACGCCGGTCATGGTGGAGGGATGTATAATAATAACTCTTCGCCTGCTGTGACGGGGTGCATCTTCACAGGTAACTCGACGGGGGTTGGTGGTGCCGGCGGCGATGCTGCAGCTGGATCAATGCCGGGCGGGGCCGGCGGCGACGGCGGTGATGGCGCCGGTATATACAACGCAAATAATTCTACTGCGACGCTGATGAATTGCATATTCACGGGCAACGCAGCCGGGGCGGGAGGGGACGGCGCCGACGGAGGGGATGGTGGCGGCCCCGGTTTGTTTGGAGGCAATGGTGGCGATGGTGGTGAAGGCGGAGAAGGCGGCGGTGTATATAACAACAATTCCACTGCGACTTTGATAAACTGCATCTTCAATTCCAACTCGGCCGGTACTGGGGGCAATGGAGGCGAGGGCGGGGACGGCTATGACGATCCTGTTATTCAGGTCAAAGGCGGGAATGGTGGTGATGGCGGAGATGGTGGGGACGGCGGCGGCGTGAGCAACAACAACTGCTCGCCGGTCGTGACGAATTGCACTTTCTATGGCAATTCCTGCGGGGCGGGCGGCCCGGGCGGTACAGGCGGGACGGGTAACCCGGCGGGCGTCGACGGCGCAGACGGCACCGGCGGCATCGGCGGCGGGATTTATAATGAAACCTCTTCGCCGACAGTTACTAACTGTATTTTGTGGGCTAACTCGCCTGATGAGATTTACAACAGCTCGGCTTCACCGGTCGTCACGTATTGCGATGTCCGGGGCGGATACGGCGTGCCCGATGCCAATAATATCAACGCCGACCCGCTTTTTGTGAATGCGGCTGGTGGGGATTTCCATTTGCTTTTCGGTTCTCCTTGTATAGACGCAGGGACGAACTCGGCGCCAAATCTGCCTTCAACGGATTTCGAGGGCGATATTCGCATTGCCAACGGCTATGTGGATATGGGCGTCGATGAGTATATCTGCGGTCCCGCGACTTCACCGTCACCGGCTGACGGCGCGACAATGGTAAGTATCGGTACGCAGCTAAGCTGGACGGCCGGTGTCGGCAGCCTTAGCCATGATGTGTGGTTTGGTACGGACAATCCACCGGTGGCTTTGATAGCCGATGATATTACAGATACAAACGCTGACCCGGGGCCTCT
>JAOUFU010000727.1 GCA_029858035.1 Phycisphaerae bacterium | reverse complement strand
AAGGAAGTACGAATATCCACATCAGTTTTCCGGCGGGATGAAGCAGCGAGTTGTTATTGCGATTGCGCTGTCTTGCGAGCCTGATCTTCTCATAGCTGATGAGCCAACCACAGCGCTGGATGTAACCATCCAAGCACAGGTGCTCGCAATGATGGGAGAGCTTCGAGATCGTTTGGGAACGGCAATGATCATGATTACCCATGATCTTGGCGTTGTTGCACAAATTTGTGATAAGGTCGCTGTAATGTATGCCGGTGAACTCATTGAAGAGGGTACGCTTGAAGATATTTATGTAAGCAAAGATCATCACCCGTATACAGTTGGCCTGTTCGGTGCGCTTCCCAATTTAGTAGTGGAAACAGATCGGCTAGCCCCAATCGCTGGACTTATGCCTGACCCTTCGAGGCTGCCGGTTGGCTGCAATTTCCAGGATCGATGTCCTCAATGCATGGACATATGCAAAGAGAAAAAGCCGGATGTCTATATAAATAGAACACACATGATCGAATGTTATTTGTTCTCAAATAACGAATCGTGGAGGAGAGATCATGGAAAGCAGAATTGATCAAGACATTCCAATTCTGGAACTAAAACATCTTAAGAAATATTTCCGTGTTGGTAAAAACCATAATCTCCATGCTGTTGATGACATTAATGCCCGCATAGCAAGGGGAACAACTCTTGGAGTTGTTGGAGAATCTGGATGCGGAAAGACTACTCTGGGGCGTGCCATACTGAAGCTGACCGAACCGACAGACGGTCAGATACTGTTTGAAGGAGTCGATATCGTACCTTTGCGCCAAAAGCAAATGCGGCCTATCCGTCAATCCATGCAGATCATTTTTCAGGATCCATATTCGAGCTTGAATCCTCGAAAATCGGTCTTTGAAACAATAGCCACTCCACTGATCGTAAATAAAATATTCAAAGACAAAAAGGAAATGGAAAAACGCGTAAGGTCAATCATGGATACTTGCGGTTTGGCTAAAAGGTTGGAGAATTCATACCCTCATGAATTGGATGGTGGTCGCCGGCAACGTATTGGCGTCGCGAGAGCGCTTGTGCTTGAGCCAAAAGTCATTATCTGCGATGAGCCGGTTTCTGCTCTGGATGTATCCATACAGGCTCAGATATTGAATCTCCTTATGGATTTGCAGGATGAAATGGGATTGACGTATATCTTCATCACCCATGACCTGTCAGTAGTAAAACACATATCCGACGATATTCTGGTTATGTACTTGGGAAAATGTATAGAAAAAGCCCCTTCGAAGGAAATGTTTATTAATCCTGTTCATCCTTATACAAAAGCCTTACTTGCAGCAATTCCTATACCCGAAATTTCATCCCGGAAGACCAAGATGGAAATTATCCGCGGGGAATTGACCAGCCCTATTGATCCTGAACCGGGGTGTCGTTTTGCTCCCAGGTGCTCTTACTTCCAGCCGTCTTGCTCAGGGCAAGAGATAGAATTGCATGAAATTTCACCGAATCACTTTGTAGCTTGTCCTGTTATGGAAAAAATGTTGCCCCAATAAATTGCATGGTGCACGAAAGAGTTGTGCTTTATAAAAACTATCAGAAAAAGGAGAATTCAGGAATGAAAAATGCCTAATAAAGGAGAATTTTGAAACGAAACTGAAAGACATGTTTCACAGAAGAGCCGTGCATTATAAAGTAAGAGAGGAGAATTAAGCAATGAACACCAGAAAATCGACAAAACTTGCCACACTTTTCCTTTGCATCATCATGACATTGATACCTGTATTGACAGGCTGCACAACGAAGGAAGCAGCTGGTACAGGTTCTAAACCTGTTGTGGTGTATGTTGCCGATATCTTTAATACATTAAATCCCTATGATACCGGCGCTTTCTCGGATTCGTATATATTCAATCAAGTCTATGAATCGATTGCCACAGCAGACGATAAAGGTAATGTCGTTCCTGGTCTGGCAAAATCCTGGGAAATCAGCCCGGATGCTTTGACGTATACCATGAAGCTTGTGGATAACGCATACTTCCATAATGGTGAGAAGTTTAAGGCGTCTGATGTAGTATTTAC
>JAOUFU010000183.1 GCA_029858035.1 Phycisphaerae bacterium | reverse complement strand
CAGGCCGGACCCGATGGCAAATATCCCGTCCCACAGCCGGGTAAAATAAAAGACAGGGAATACTAAGATTTTGTTTGGTTCGTGTAGGGTGACAATTTGTCCAAGTGTTAATATGTAAGGTGTCATGATGCAACGCTATAGCACTGTTTCTTATCGTGTGGTTACATATTTGGTACTGTTGGCGATTAGTGTCCTTGCGTGTCAGTCTCCGAAAGACGTGGAAGGCAAAGACAGCGATCACAAGAAAAAATATACCGAAACTATTACGTCCAAAAATGATGAGAAGATTTCCTTCAACATGGTGCTTGTTCCCGGTGGAACGTTTGACATGGGCAGCCCAAAGGATGAACCAGGCCGTAAAGAGGATGAAGGACCGCAGCACAAAGTGCGTATCTCGCCCTTTTATCTTTGTACAACAGAGACCACTATCGAGATCTTTATGGCTTACTATCAGGAGACGATGACTTCAAAGAAAGACTTCTTCGAAGAGGAAAAAACAGAAAAGGAAGCCAAGCAAGGCAAGGACGACGTTGACGCACTTACCGGCCCTACACCGGTTTACGGTGACCTTACGATGGGGTATAGTAAGAAGCATCCAGCTATGGGGATGACGTGGCATAATGCCACGTTCTTCTGTAAATGGCTCTCAAAAAAGACGGGCAGAAAGTATCGTCTCCCGACAGAGGCGGAATGGGAATATGCCTGCCGTGCGGGCTCTACCAATGTTTTCGGCTTTGGAAATGACCAAAAACAGCTTGTGGAGTTCGCTTCTTATGAAGCCAATTCTGATGATGAGACCAGCGAGGTGGCCAGGAAAAAACCTAATAGCTGGGGCTTATATGATATGTTGGGCAACGTTCGCGAATGGGTTTACGACTTCTACAATCCCGAGGCATACAAAGATACTGCCAAAAAAAGCCCCGCCATCAATCCACAAGGCCCAAAGAGCGGAAAAGTACACGTAGCTCGCGGTGGTGACTATAGCAGCTCGATAGAGGAATTGCGCTGCACAGCCAGGGCATTCGAAGAAGAGTGGTGGCGCTCCGGCGATCCACAGATACCCAAGAGCAAGTGGTGGCTGCCCGAAATGGATATCATAGGTTTTCGGATAGCCAGCTCTATAGAACCAAAATAATCACGTTCAGGCGAAAAGAACGCAATAAATGAAAGGATGAGTCCAATGAATGCTTCACAAAATACGACACGGCGCAAATTCCTGAAAAGTACGGCAGCTTTAGCAGGCGGTGCGCTGGCAAGTAAATTGACTACAGGCGAAGTTGCCTATGCGGGCGGCAGCGATATCATCCGTTTGGGCATGATTGGCTGCGGTGGACGTAACACCGGCGCCGCCGCCCAGGCACTAACGGCAGACCCCGGTACCCGATTAGTTGCGATGTGTGACATCTTCATGGACCGTGTAAAAGGCGTGCGCCGGATCCTCAAGGAACAGAAAACAGACCAGGTCACTGTAGACGACGACCACTGCTTCGCCGGCTTCGACGGCTATAAGCACGTGATCGAATCGTCGGACGTGGTAGTGATTGCCAACGCAGCCAAGTTCCATCCCCTCCACGCCATGAGTGCAATCAAGGCCGGAAAGCACGTGTTTGTAGAGAAACCCCACGGCATCGACCCGGCCGGGCTCAAGCTCTTGCAGCAGGCGGCTGAGATGGCAAAGCAGAAAGGGCTGTGCCTCGTTTCCGGCCTGCACAGCCGTTACCATTTAGGTTACGCTGAAACAGTCCAGCGGATCCATGACGGCGCCATCGGCGACGTGGTGGCCATTGAAGAAAACTTCCTCCGCGGCCCGTACGGTGTGATCGAACGCAAGGAGGGACTGACGGAACTACAGTGGCAATGCAGCACGCAATACCACTTCCGCTGGCTCTCCGGAGATGATGTCCCCCAATCGCTGGTGCATAACCTGGACCGTTCCAGCTGGGCGATGAAGAACCAGGCCCCCGTAAAATGTCATGGTTTGGGCGGACGTTCTTCGATGACCGAGCCGATCTACGGAGATGTGTTCGATCACCATTCAGTCGTTTACGAATTCGCCAACGGCGTGCTAATCTACGCCTTCTGCAGAACTACGAACGGATGCCACAACGATTCTTCCAGCGTCGTGCTTGGCAGCAAGGGCAAGGCGAACATTACGGGGTGCCGGATATGGGGCGAAACTGACTGGCGCTGGCAGGGAAGATGCGATCCTTACCAGAGAGAACACGATGTACTCTTTAAGGCGATTCGCTCCGGCGAACCTGTCAATAATGGCGACTACATGTTCCGCAGCACTATGATTACCGTGATGGGACAGATTTCCTGTTATACCGGCAAGGAGGTCACCTGGGAGCAGATTAATAAATCAGACTTCTACTATCCTCCCAAGCCGGAGGATTGCCGCGACGATATGGAACCGCCTGTCAAGGCCGGTCCGGACGGCAGCTATCCTGTGCCCAAACCCGGTTTTACAAAATTGATTTGAGCCGAAAGCTACTTGCTGTAAAGCCGTGGTATTTTAAAAACGCATATGCATCTGTTAAGTCTATAAGATTGCAGAAACAATCAGTGTAAGTACACCCCGGCATGACGGATTTAGAGCCTGGGACTTATAGTGATCATATGAGACAAAATAGGAGAGAATCCTTGTTAAACTCTGAGACAAAAACAAAAAAACTAAGAGTGATTGCCATTATGGCAATACCATGTCTTTTAGGATTCGCGCTGCTTCATTTTAGTACTGATGCACGATGTTTCCTGAGGACAGCCGAAGCAGGAAGCAACAGTACTAAAGACTCGGCAAGCAAACGGTCCGAATCCAAACAGTCCTTCTGGCCCCAGTTTCACGGGCCTAACCGAGACAATATCTCTACCGAAAAAGGTCTTTTGAAGAAGTGGCCAGAAGAAGGGCCTGCCCTACTCTGGACAGCTAAGGGGCTGGGACATGGATATTCCACCGTATCGATTGCGTCTGGAATGATTTATACAGCAGGCAGCATCGAAAAAGAGACGGTCATCACCGCTCTGAATATGGACGGTAAGATTCTGTGGCAGGTGAAAAACGGTAAAGGCTGGACAGGAGACCGTCCCGGCACTCGCGGAACCCCAACCATTGATGGTGACCGGCTCTACCATGAAAGTCCCCTTGGGGATGTTATCTGTCTCCAAGCCAGAACGGGAAAGAATATTTGGGAGGTCAATATCCTCGATAAGTTTAAGAGCAAGAATATCAATTGGGCATTGTCTGAATCGCTGTTAATCGATGGAGATAACTTGATTTGTTGTCCGGGGGGGCCGCAAACCTGCATGGTCGCACTGGACAAGAATACCGGGGCAGTTGTTTGGAAAGCAGCCAGCACGAATGAGCCGGCGGGTTACGGCTCTCCTATTGTCGTTGCGTATCAAGGACTGCGAATTATTATCACGCTCACCCTCAAAGGCATGATTGGGGTGAATGCCGATACCGGCGAACTTCTTTGGCATGTCAAACACGTCTCGTATGCGGATGAGAACGTATTCACTCCCATCTTTCACGATGGACACGTATTTATCAGCAGTATAAAGGCAGGCTCGGTCAAGTGGAAGATTAATGTCAAAGACGGCAAGGCATCGGTCGAGGAGATATGGCGCTCAAACGAACTCGATAATCACCACGGGGGCGGGGTATTAATCAATGGTTACATCTATGCATCAAGCTGTATCTACAACGCATCCAAGTGGATATGCCTGGACTGGGAGACCGGCGAGATGAAGTATGCAGAAACGGGGGTCGGTAAGGGTTCGCTGACGTATGCCGATGGATTGCTATACATGTTAAGCGAAAACCGTGCTGTAGGACTTGTTCGGCCGACTCCTGATAGTTACGGACTAATCAACTCATTCGAGATTCCTAAAGGCGGAGAAGGTAACAGCTGGGCCCATCCGGTTGTCTGCGACGGCAGGCTGTACATTCGCCACGGTGATTTTCTTTATGTATACAGTGTGCGCTGAAGACAAGCGGCATCTTTTGTCCGCCTAAGGTCTTTTTATCAACCTGAATATCCAACGAATAAAAATTGACAAAATCCGGATTCAATCCATAAGTCTTGGATTGTATTGGCGAGGACCGGCTTTATAACCATCAAATGCAGCCGGTCTCATTGGCTCTGGAGAGAATATCCATATATATTTATCCCATGGATTATATAGAACCACTTCTTCGCGTTCGTCGTCACAGACATTTGCAGCAATACAGTGATACCATCCCATCTTTGCCGGCCCGACGGGCCTGGGCAGGTTCGGTAAGCTGGCGAATTTCTTGCCGTTAGCACGCCACAACACACCACCATTGTATAGCAAAGCCGCTTCATCCTTTCCATTCCAATATACAGCTTCCATGCCTGTATGGTTGGGGGAGTAGTTGAGTTGGAACCTTCTGATGACTTTTCCACTGTTAGCAACAACCATCACATTCGGATTGTGTCCATTGTACCGAATTATCATCTCTGGGCCGGGCAAACTTTTGTCAAAATCAGCCACGCGGACCTCCTGGCCGTGGGGGACAAGCTCCTTTCCCAGGCGCAATATCACCTTACCTTTACCGTCCAGCACGTGACCATATCCGCTGCAGATAGCACGCATATTTCCATTATCCCACGGCACTATAGCAACAGAATCCATGTTTTCAGCGATTTGACCTTCCCAAAGAGGCCGGCCATTATCGTCGAGAATATAAAATCCGCCATTGATTTCATCCCGGTTGTCACCATCAATATCACCCACCGCCGGAATATATGCAGAGCATCTGCCGTATTCATTCCATCGAATTTGGTATGTCCATAGCAGGTCCAAATCCTTGTTAAAAGCAAGCAACTTCTCGCCCAGCTTGACTACAAAGTCCTGAGGTCTTTTAGTTCCTCGGAAGTTTGCAACAAGCAGACGTTGATGGACCCAGTTTGCACCTTCGCCAGTACATTGACGCATCGAAGCAGGTGCCGCCTGGCGAATGACTTTCCCGGTTAACCCATCGCGAATTTGAATTACTACATTATCCATGTCATTGGCAGGCGCATTGACAGCAGGATCAATGAAAAAACAAAGTACCTGGGCCCGGCCATCCCCATCGAAATCATATACCGTTACAGGGCCGGGCCTTTGCGGCTGGTCTCCTCCGGCACCATGCCGCCAGAGTTCCCGGCCGTCGCTATCAAAGGCTCCAATAAAACAAGGTTTCATTCCACCATCAATAGAACGAAATAAGACAAATTCGATCTTTCCATCACCATCAAGGTCACCGATACGCATATCACCGGCAAAGCCCTTTTCTGAAAGTAATGATTTCGGCACATCGATCTTACGCCAAAGGCAGGGACCACCATAGTCATCTGTCCTCAAAGTGACACCTTTATTAGTATTTGGCATCACAAGCAGGACCGATTCCATAAACAAAATCAATAAGCTTTTTTTCGTTATCATATTTTGTTACAAGTTAAGCCAATCCATGCTACCGGCCAAAAACCGATATGTCCCACTTGTCTGCCCATCTGATAACAATTCTACCTTTTTCGAAGTGGATGGGCAGCCACACATATCGAGGACCTTTGTTCTCATAGACATTCCACTGGTCAGCCATGAAAATAAAGGCGCCGGATTTGTTTGCGACAGGAAAAACGAAAGTGCTTTGTGAAAGAAATGTCTTGTCGGCGTTTTTACCAACACAGGGATTGCCTAATTCCTCCCAGGGCCCCCATATCGAGGCTGCCACTGCCGAACGGGCCGCATTTGGGGCATAGGCTGTGCAGCCGGAACCGATAAAATAGTATCGGCCTTGATGTTTAAACACGGCTGGAGCTTCCGTAGACCTGCCGATAAAAATCCTTTCGAATTTGCCGGACGGCATGAGATAATCATCACTAAGAAGAGAAACGTGCATTGTCTTATTATCTTCCGAGGCATAAAACTGATATGCTTTTCCATCGTCATCCACGAAGAGTGTCATATCGCGTGCCATAGATTTGTTAGGGCGAAAACTCTGTATGAATGTATAAGGGCCGGTCACATTATTACTGACAGCCACGCCGCTGCGGGCGGCATCGTATCCCTGTCCCTTCAATTCAAGATGGAACCACATAACATATTTCTTTGTCGCAGTATTGTATATTACCTTGGGCCGTTCGAGGGCACATCCTAAAGAGATATCGTGGTTCGGGTCGTCATACGCCAACGGCAGAGCAACTCCTTCGTTTTTCCAGTTGTATAAATCTTTTGACGAATAACACATCACACCGACTCTGGTTCGGCCGGGCGTCCCGTGTTCTCCGAACCAGTAATAGGTGCCGTTTTCATAGAACATACCGCCACCGTGGGCCTCAATGGGCTTTCCGTCGGCATCGTTCCAAATCTTGGCGGGACTAAACGAAAGGTATTTTTCGGGCTCCTGATTAATCGACTCCGCATACAACTGCCACGGGGCCAAATACAGTCCCAAAGCAATCAGGATATGAATGCTTTTCACAATACAATTTCCTTTCGGGACATTTGAGCAATTCCAAGGTCCAAGGTCGTATTTCCAACTAAAAACTTCAAATTAACTATTCAATCACCACTTCCTGCACGCCGGCCGACCAACCATCCTGGAGCATAATTTCGATTTTGATACAGTTAGTTTTCACCGGTTCAAAGGTGACTTTATTGAAGGTATCCTTTTCTGTGCCATAGGGAGTGTTATTGTCCACAGGCTTGAAGTTACCTTCGGCGTCGCGATACAGCACTTTCCAGGACCTGGGCAAATGACATTCCCCCCTGCCGGTATCGTCAAACCAGTAGACTTTGACGCTGGAGATTTCATGCTTTTGGTCCCATTCAAATTGAAGCCATTCGGTTGTGCCTTTATGGGGCCAAAAATCAAGTTGCAACGCCGATGAGTCCGACGAGCTACGCGGCAGAATCTGGTCTTTGACCGCATCCAGTGACACATGCACGAACGACGCTGTGGTCTTGCTTATGTACGTCAGTGTATCTGCCGGTTCCGGCCTGGCAGCCTGCGGCTTTCGGGCCGGCCACACGGTCATCCGTCCCCGGCCACGATGGGCCCAGGCGTAATACGGAATAGCGGTGAACTGCTTTTTCCCGGCCGGCACTATATCGCCATTCATCTCGCGTTTTGCCAGCCGTGCCGTACCGGTAATCACCACAACGCCGTTTAAGAGGTCCGGCCTATATTCGGCTTCGAGCTTCGCATCGTCCGGGATAATCAGGTTCGAAACTTTGCCGTCGTTGTCCGGCCATTCAAGGCAGAAAACAATCGGCCCACGCTGGAGTGCCACCTTGTCCCTGTCGGCTTCGACGTTCGGATGGGCGATGATTCTGCGAACCGGCATCGGCAGGTTCAACTCGATGAAGTCGCCTTTCTGCCATTTGCGCTCGATACAGGCAAAACCTTTCTGAATGTTTAGTGACGTTGGTTTGCCATTGACTTTCAGCTCAACCGGTTCATTCACAGCCTTTTGGAATTTGTAGAGGTCGCTGGGCACAGGCTGATTTTGGGCCCAGCCGGGGATACGAACGTAAATGGCAAACGTATCGCTTTTTTCCGGCTCAACGCTGATGTTCACCACTCCCTTCCACGGATACTGAGTCTGCTGAGTCAGCTTGACCTTGTTGTTGGTAGTTTCAATCGTGGCGTCGCCGCTGATAAACAGGTTCACATACACATCATTGTTCTTATGGGCATAGGTGTAACCCGGCACCGATGGAACGAACCGGGCGACATTGGAGGGGCAGCACGCACAGCCAAACCAAGGACTTCGGGCATGCTGACCGGTGGATTCCAGAGGATTCGGATAGAAGAACCGATCACCCTTCATCGAGATTCCCGACAGCGCGGCGTTGTACAACACTCGCTCCAATACATCGATGTATTTGGCGTCACCATGCATAAGAAACATACGGTGGTTCCAGAAAATATTGGCAATCGATGCACAAGTCTCGCAGTAAGCCGTCATGTTGGGCAGTTCATAGGCACCGCCGAAACCCTCATGTCCGCCGGCCGCCCCGATACCACCCGTGACGTAAAGCTTGGTGTCGACAACGTCTTTCCAGATAGTGTCAATCGCCTTGACATATTCCATGTTTCCGGTCAGGGCTGCAACATCGGCCATGCCCGTATACAAGTAAGCGGCCCGCACCGAATGGCCGAGGGCCCTGGTCTGCTCGGTGACGGGTTTATGGTCCTGCGAGTACGTGCCGTAAAGCCCGCCATCACCCTTCGGACCACGGTTGCCTTTGCGACCGCGCTGGTCCAGGAAGAACTTCGCCTGGTCCAGATACTTCTCTTCGCCGGTGGCACGATACAACTTGCAGAGCCCGATTTCGATTTCCTGATGTCCCGGCGGGTCGGTGCGCTTGCCTTCGGCGAAGACGTCGCAGATAAGGTCTGCGTTTTTGGTGGCGACGTCCAGGAAGGTATTGTCCCCGGTGACCTGATAATGGGCGACGGCACCTTCGTACATATGACCCA
>JAOUFU010000006.1 GCA_029858035.1 Phycisphaerae bacterium | reverse complement strand
ACCGAAAGCCTTGTCCTCATCGAATTTCAGACCGTTCTGGTCGTTTAGGTGCACGCTGAACAGCTTATTGTATGCAAGTGCAAATCCCATCTCATCCGAAGGGTCCAGCCCGGCCAATATAACATGAGCGG
Source organism: Phycisphaerae bacterium (assembly GCA_029858035.1). Taxonomy (GTDB): domain Bacteria; phylum Planctomycetota; class Phycisphaerae; order Sedimentisphaerales; family Anaerobacaceae; genus CS2-K091. Next base: position 33,620 of record JAOUFU010000006.1, on the reverse strand, counting down.
TTTCGATGTTGACTCCAACACGGTCGGGAAAGTCCGTAAGATAGCCGATAGCAACAGCGTGGCCGGTCGTCGGGATATAGGTTTGGTCCATCGGCTCGTTTGGCTTGGGTTCAATGGCAATCTTGACTTCCGTGTTGTAGTGAAGCATATCGTTGAGCGCCTCTGCGAGTTGATCGACTGCGACTTTGCTGTCCTTGGCTTCGCGAATATAAGTCCCTTCACGGGCGTACCAGACAACGACCAGCTTCGTCCCTAGCGCATCGACAATATCGAGCATCCGCCGACTGCGGTCCTTCGCATACTGCCTGCAGGATGCGTCGTTCGACGTATAAGCCCCGTCGATAGTGCGCTCATCCTCCCACAGCCGCGGTGCAACAAACTCCGCAACCAAGCCTTCGCCTTCGAGCATGCTCCGCACCTCTTTCGCCTTTTTGACTATCTGGTCGGGACTGAGGCTATCCATACCCGGCACGGCATCGTCATCGTGAAACTGTACGCCGTCAAAGCCGAGATTTTTATACAACTTGAGTTTTTTGCCGAATTCTATACTGTCCCGCACCGTCGGCCCAAACGGGTCCGCCCCTTCGTGAATATTCCAGGGCCCAAATGAAAATCTGTATTCTCCTGCCATTTCTTTATCTCCTTAAATATGTGTTAGTCCATTTCTATTTTTTATTAAGCACGGTCTGCGCGTGGTGTGCATAATGGCCGCGAAGGTCACGCGCATATTCGGTTAGAATCTTTTTGCCTATGCCTTTGTAGTCGCCGCAGCGATATAATGCCCTCGCTAATATCAATTCGCGCAGCGAGTTGTTCCGCGTGTTCGTATCCGTAGGACTGGCCGGCGTGCGCTGCATAGCATCCTCGATTTGAGTAAAAGCGTGTCCCATTATGCCGGGTTTTTGCAGCAATCCCGCAAGTGGTTTGGCCGCAGCAGAATCGCCCAGCGTCTCAATCGCCATACCAACAGCACGGCAATGCGAAAACTCGCTGTTGGCATCGAGCTGACCGACCTTATCAAGAATAGGAGCAAGTCCCCGTTTATCACGTGTCCGGCCTAAAGCGATGATGACACTATCGAGCGCGCTAAGGCTCGCTCCATATTGCCCCATCCCGGTAAAGTTCCAGCCCTTGTCCCAATCCGTAGTCTCCACTGCATGTATCAAAGTCTCCGAACCAGTCGCATCGCCCAGCATACCGAGGATATGTGCGTAAGCAAGCTTGGCCTTTGTTGTCTCGGCGGTTTTGTAGGCCTTCCGCAAAAGCGGCATTGCGGAATGCGGTTGGGTGAGGACTATCTCCAGGCCGTCGAAGTTATTGGCAACACGTTCAACAGCCTGAGCTATTTCTTGGGGAGGTAATGGAAAAGAGTCCTTATCCGTCAGCACCCTCTCCGGCAGGTTGCCTTTCTCGATAAGGTGTTTCTGAAGGGCCTTGATATCAATATCACGCACCCCCCCGCCGCTCTTCGCCACCATTGTCCCTATGACACCTACAGCGTAACCCTGGTTCTGAATGTCCGCCTGCATCCTTATAACGGGCATTGCATCACGGTGCGCGCTGACGCCCAACCCAGTTACAATAATACCATCGAGTCCCGCGGGCAGCAGGCATCGATACGGGACATTAACAAAAATGTCCTTTCTTCCCGGGGGCTTGAGCAGAAACGCCGGGTGCACCGTAAAGCCGTGCGAGTCGAAATCGCTTTTGGATAACACAATGGTATCGGGGTAAGTCCGGTCATTTAAGATATCAAGCGGTGACATAATAAAGTCACCGACAATCCGCCGTCTCTCACGCGTATCTATCAACTGGCCCAGGTCGTAAGCCCGGCTGTACTTCTTCTTTGCAACAACATAAGCACGCCAGGTATCGATAACATCCCCATCGTCGATGAAAGTCCAGTCGGTATTAGTGTATCCAGTGCCCATATTTCTCGGCGGCAGCCCCGCGCCCTGCACCGCCACACCGGAGCCGTTCGTATAGACGCACTCGGCCCCCGCTGCGGCCGCGATGTCGGCATTACCCGTCGAGTCGATGACCACCTTCGCGAGCACCACGCCCCGCCCTTCCGGCGTTGCAACAACAACTCCCTTGACTCGCCCGTTTTCCACAAACGCACCACAGCCGAGCGTCCCGAACCAGATATCGACGCCGGCCTTGCGCATCTGGCGTCTATACCATTCTTTTTTCCATTCTGGATTCCACCTTGCGCTTGTGCCCTTCCCATCACCCGCCAAGCCCGCGATACCTTCATCCACCTCTGTCGTGAAACCAACGCGATTACCGTGATAGTAACTGCTGATAAGCCCAATCGTACCTACGCCGCCAAGGCCGTGCAGGTATTCGATAACAAGCGTCTTGCCCCCCTGCCGGGCCGCGGCGATCCCCGCCGGCGCTCCGCCGGTCCCTCCTCCAATAACCACAATATCGTATTCGGCAAAAACCGGCAAGGCCCGGTTGCCGGAATGAATTAAAACAGGTTTCTTTAGTCCTCGACCAAGTCCGCCCAAATCCTCTCGCGTATCTGACGATGTCACGGGCACTGCCTCTCTGCCGTATAATCTCACGTTCTTTAGTTTACCGGTCCGATTTGCCTGTTTAGCCGCCGCTACACCAATCCGGCTGCCTGCTTCCATCAGCTCCAGAGGCCGCATCAGCTTCTCTGCCGCACTACGGGATATGTCCGCACAGCCGCCAAGCACATACAGGCGCTTAATACCCTTTGGCCGGAACACATCAAGATTGACTTTTTCCGCACCGGGCCAGTCACCGGAAAGAGACGTCTCTGCCCTCATCGGGTCGGGCGGCACCTGGAAAAGTATCTCTGTCGCGTCCGTCTGCTTAGGATGCCAAGTCCTGTCGAGTGCAACCTGCTCAGCCTCAGCAAAAGACGCGAAGGAACCGTCCTTCATTGGAATCTCAAGTGTATATTCAATAACTTCCCGTCCTGTGATTGGCATCGGCATTTTTCTTGCATGGATGCCTTCGCCGGTTTGAACCTGGCCACCAACAGCAATGTGCTTGAAGCTCTGCAACCCGGCAGGATACGATTGAAAACTCGCATCGGCCAGCCTCGCAACCGTCGCCCGCTGTGTGGCATCGATAATAACCTTTGCCTTCACGGCCTGACGCCCCGAACGATTGACCATAGCAATACCCGCGAGATTGCCTGCTCCATCACGAAGCACGTCCGTCACATAGCAGCCGTACAAAAACTGCACTCCCGCTTCGAGCAGTGCCTCATCCAGCGTGCGCTTCACCTGCATCGGTGTAGGAGGCACGCGAGGTCTCTCGCTCGATTCGACGGTCGCCCCCTCCTGCTCCAGCACGATTTCGCCCAAAAGGATCCTCTTTGCGTTTTCACTTTTCTTAACGAACAGCTTCACATAACAGGCCTTCTCCTTCACCGGTGCCGAGAGGTCAATCGCCGACTCTTCAAACGAACCCGTACCAAGCTTCTCATTCTTGATGGCCGCAACTTCCCTCCACTCCTGCAGGTCGTCACTAACCGAAACTGTCACGCTTTTCACCTCGAAGTCGTTGTCTCGCTGATAAACAAGAACATGGACACTTTGGAAACCATGCTCCCTGCCCAACTCAGCGGTAATGGTGACATCGCCGTCGTACTGTACGCTTTGGGCAGGAGCATTGCTCCACTTTCCGTCGGTAAGTAACGACGGTGTAGGTGTATCTTTATGAACACCGGCGGACGGTTTGTCGGCTTTGTAGGTAAAAGCAATTCCCTTACCCACCGAAGGTACAACCGCCGGTTCCGAAAAAATCTTCTTCGCAAGTAGTGACTCGGGCTCCTCACCCGGCCCAAGCCACAACCGATACGTACCACAAATATCTTCCCCAAGGTAAGGCCGGGACGCCGCAAGAAAAACCTTCGCGCCCTTCCGGGCCGCCGCAACGGCCGCCGTAACAGCACCCGTCGAACCGCCGACAACCACGACGTCCACATCAAAGGCCAATGGAATATCCCGTGCAGATTCTGTAATCGATTTTTTATACACTGCCGAAGGAAAGGCAGGCTCAAAATTAATGTAATCTTTCCTTCCGATACTGATAGCATCTGTTTTCGACGACGCCCAACAGTCCCCGTGCAAACAGACGAAACAAATTAGGGCCGCGACAATTGCAAGCAGGGTGAATTTTTTCATTTTCAGTCCTTTCAGCGGGTACCCCTGGTCAATTGTAGATCTTCTTATGTAGCTAAAACCATAGGCATCTTACGAGGTTAACATTATCGTTACTATTCGCTTCTTTGCAATAAGAATCCATATTGGACTTACTCAAACATCCTGCGTTCGATATTTGGTATTAACATCGGCGCCGAAACGCCCAATTTGGCTTACTAACGCTTGACAGGGACTGTTTTGAGTCTAAAATCACGGTGTATGACAGATTCGGCCTCGCACAGGAAGAAGAAAAAGAAAAAACACAATCCCCTTATAGATTGGCTGGCTTATGTTGCGCTGCGGATTCTTGTGCTTTTTCTTTATATGTTCGACGTAGAGACCAATCTAAGAACCGCTTGTTTTCTCGGCCGATTATTATGGAAATACTATCATCGAGGCCGAAAACGCGCTCTGGATAATCTTCGTGCAAGCTTTCCTGAGAAAAGTGAAGAATGGTTCCGGCAGACAGGCCGACGAAGCTTCGAACATATTGCGATGTTGGCAATTGATGTTCTGTTTACCCCAAGGCTGGTGAAAAAACATAACTGGCGCGATTATTCACGCTTTAAAAACACCGAAATGGCCAAATGGCTCATGAAAGAAGGCAACGGTATGCTTATGGTTACGGGCCATTACAGCAACTTTGAAATAATGGGTTATATGATGGGGCTGTTCGGATTTAATATTTACAGTATTGCACGTCCGTTAGATAACAGGTTTATTAACAAATACTTATACGATGTCCGGATGCGGGTCGGCCAGAAAATAATCGATAAGAAAGGCGCGGCAGAGCTTATGTCGGAGCTAACTTCGAGCGGTGCCACTCTATGCTTTATTGTCGACCAGGATGCCGGCAGAAAAGGGATATTCGTTGATTTTTTCGGCCGCAAAGCCAGCACTTACAAGAGCATAGCCCTGCTCGCTATTACCAATAATGTACCGATAGGAGTTGGTTACAGCAGAAGGGTTGATGATCGCTTTTTCTTTGAGATTGGGGTCAACCGCATTATTTTGCCCCAGGAATGGGCTGACAAAGAAGACCCGCTCCAGTGGATTACAGCCGAATACACCAGCGCAATCGAAAAATTCGTACGTGAGGACCCGACCCAATACTGGTGGCTGCACCGAAGATGGAAAACCCGCCCGAAAGACGAATTGCAGGAATCGCAGGCGTAATTTTACCTATTTTCACACAAATGAGATAATTCTTGCAGCTACCTGCACGCTCGATTGAAATCGTTGCAATCCGCAACTGCAAGGTTGGAAAGAAAAAGATTGATGAGTCGGGATGTTTGACTTATTCTATTGCATATCCGTAAAATGAGTTTGATAGAAGTGAGAACACTCAGACAGTTTTTTAAGGAGTGGATTAAATGGAAGGTTTTATCATTCTTTTGGTTCTGCTGGCTATTTGCTGTTTTCTGTGCGGGCCGGCAGCGCTCATCATCAGCATTATCGCGTTAAACAAGTCAAGAACGTTGGATCGTGAGCCTCTGAGAGTGGAGAAGCCAATAAGAAAGGAGGAGGTTCCAAAGCCAGCGGAGGTACCAAAGAAACCGGTTGAGGTAAGGAAGGTGGAGCGGCCGACAGAGCCGGTTACTCCAGCAAAACTCTGGGCAGCAAAAGTCGGAGCGGTAAAAGTCGAAGAGCCAAAAAAACTTGAGCCAGGCAAAAAGGTTGGCACGCTTACGCTCGAACAACGGATCGGGACTCGATGGATCCTTATCGCAGGTGTCATTACGGTCGTCTTTTCAGTAGGATTTTTCCTCAAATATGCTTACGACAATGAGTGGATAGGCCCATTGGGCAGAGTGGTTATAGCTGCTATTGGCGGCCTTGTTGCCCTGGCGGTCGGTGAGGTAACGCGGCGACGCGGTTACGGCATTGTGGCCAAAGGCGTGACAGCATTGGGTTTTGCTATTTTGTATGCGGCAGTGTTTTCAGCTCGGGCCTATTACGAGTTGATTGATACGACACCGGCTTTCGCTCTTGCAATACTTGTGACGGCGGCCGCAATGCTTTACGCAGTCAGCCTCAATGAGATTGTTGTAGCGTTTTTGTCTTTGCTTGGTGGCTTCCTGACGCCCGTGTTAGTTTCTACGGGGGAAAATCGGCCGAACGCATTATTCACTTACACTCTCATCCTGGGCGTTGGCGCAATGCTTTGTGCATTGTATCGAAAATGGCGAGCCGTCAATGTGCTGTCCTTTGTTGGTACATTTTTGCTTTATACCGGATGGTTTGAGAAATTTTACAGACCGACGATGAAAACGGCTGAAGGAGCACCGGAACAAATTGCAATTGCGCTGGTTTGGCTGGGAGTGTTTTTGGCCGTTTACCTTGTGCTGCCCCTGCTTTACGAACTGGTAAAGAAGGTCAAAGCCAAGAAAGAAGACGTAATACTTGTGTTAGCCAACGCGGCAGTGGTCTTTTATTACCTGTGGATGATTCTATTTGCAGAATACCGCCAGGGGCTTGCCTTTTGTGCTCTCGGATTGTGCGCTGCGCATTTGGCTATGATGAGTGCAGTAGCAAAGCGGTGCGTAGATGACCTGGATTTGCGACTTGCGCTGCTGGCGATTGGCCTGTTTTTCCTTACGATAGCGATTCCACTATATTTGAAGATGTATGCGATTGCGATGGCGTGGGCCGTGGAAGGCGTTATATTGGCGGTAATCGGGCTGCGTTATCGCAGCATCTGGACGCAGGTCGGCGCCGCTGTAGCACTTTTGTTGAGTTTCGCCCAGTTGCTTCACCGGCTGCCGATGCATACTGCGGCATTTACGCCTGTATTTAACCAAGCTTTTGGAACGTGGTGCTTTGTTACAGCTTCACTGCTTGTCTGTTACATCATATACAGAAGGACTTCACGGTTGGCAGAGCCCGAACGCGGACAAATTGCGCAATTTCTTTATGCGGCGACAGTGCTTTTGTTGATGGCGGCAGTAGCGATGGAGTGGTGGTGGCATTGTGATTATAACGTGGTCGAAAACACCGTTGGGAACAGAGACTTCATCCGGGGGATGGTGATAATATTTACGATATTTCCGCTGCTGTTTCTAATCCGGCCGATTTGTCCAAGGGGGATAGCAAGCAAGATTATTTCGATGATTTTGGCAGGTGTAGGCGCGATTATTACGACGGTGGCCTTTAGTGAGGTTTACATTGGTCGCTTCCGAATTTTTGTAAACGTCGATTTTGCAATAGTCCTTCTGTTTGTTGCCGGGCTGTTTGTTGCCGCGATTCTGTTGAAGCGTTCAGCCCAGGAAGAACAAGAAGCCGCAAATTCCACAATATTTACGGAAGAATACAACATTGTATTCGCAACAATCTTTACATTAGCGGCGATATTCGTGCTGTGGATTTTGCTGACGGAGCAGATTTATCTTTACTGGTATTGCCGAAACCGATTTGCTGAAGCGGCAGAAAAGGTTGCCAACTGGATGTTCTTATCGCATATGTATATTTCGGTGATGTGGGCGGTTTATGGAGCGGCTTTGATGGTGGCCGGCTTCTGGCGAAAAGCTCCGCTGCTGCGGTACATTGCACTCGGACTGTTCGTGCTGCTGCTGGTCAAGGTCTTCATTCTGGACACCAGCACCGTTAAGAGCGTTTATCGAATCGCCGCTTTTTTGGCCACGGGTATTACATTAGTGGGCGTTTCTTATCTTTATCAATTCCTGAGAAAAAAGGGCTTTTTCGATGCCATGTTAGCAGAGAAAAACTTGGAAAAGTGATTGCGAGGTCTAAATATGATAAGGTTAAAAATTTTTGTCATAGTTGTATTGCTGGTGGGATTAGTAAACAATGTTTTTGCGCTTGACCTGGCTAATTGGAAATATCAGGCCCAGATAACTGTTGAGGAAGGTACCGACCGGTACTGCAGACTAACTCTTACACCAGAAATTTACGACGCGGCCAGAGACGACCTTGCCGACATCCGGCTTTTAGACGCGAATGACCGGCAGGTTCCTTACGTGCCGGCTAAACCAAGTGATATTACGGACAGGCTCAAGTATAACCCGGACTTAATAAACCGCTCAACGAATATAGAAGGGGCCGCTTTGGTGACGCTGGATTTCGGCAAGCAAATTGTGAAGAATCAAATCGAAGTCGAAACCGGCGGAAACAACTTCAGGCGGCCTGTTAAGATTGAAGGTTCCAATGATAATGTCCAGTTCTTTACAATTGTGGATACAGCGTTTGTTTTTGCGGTTGATTACCGCACGCGTTTTGAAAGGGTTGATTTGCCCATGAACGATTACCGCTATTTGCGGATTACCGTTGAGCCAATGGCGACAGAAGAGAAAAGTCCCGTTATAAATGCAGTAAGAGCGTTTAAGCATGAAAGTAAGCCCGCAAAGCGTCAGCCTGTGAAGATATTACAGGTAGAGCACAGTGAGAATGAAAAGAACAAATCGAGCATTTATGTATACGACCTTGCGTATCGTCATCTGCCGGTGAGTGAAATTGAGCTGGATGTCGCTGACAATGCGTTTTACAGGTATGTCACAATCCTTGGCAGAGATGAGGCTACGCAGAAGGTCAAGATCGACAGCGAAGATAACAGACAGCGATTCAGGGAAGTTGAAGTAGCGTGGAAAGGAATAATCAGTGACACGATTTACAGATATCCCGAGGCAAGCGGCAAAAGACGCGAGAAGCTGGTTTTGCGTGTTCCTTCAGGCAGGCGTGTTTACAGGTATCTAAAGATTGTCATCAGCAATTATGATGACAAGCCTTTGGTGATAAATTCGACGTCGGCTAAAATGATAGCGGACAACATAGTCTTCCCGGCACAGGATGATATCGCACCTACACTTTACGTCGGCTCGCAATCAGCCGGTAAGCCGCGATATGACCTTGCGCAAAGGCTGGATAATCCTTTGCAAGTTGAAGCAAGATCCGCTAATCTGGGTCCTCTTAACAATAATCCACTGTTTGGACAGGTCGAGCCCAAACCTCTTGCCTGGACGGAAAAACATAAAGTTCTACTATGGATAATCATGGGTGCGGTAGTAGTGGTACTGGCCGGGCTCATATTGAAATCGTTCAAATCCATTCAAACTAAAGAGATCAAAAGTTAACAACCTGCCCAAGAGCATAAGCAATTCAAAATCCAATGGCAGATTAGATAAGGTTCAACAGATAAGGGAATCTGAGGATGGAAGTTGGCCTGAGAGCGCTCGCGTTAATAATTGATCTGCCAATCTGTTTCTTCTCGATTCTGCTGGTTCTAAGTGGTACAGGATGGATTGTTGAAAAGTCCGGCAGTTTGGCCCTTCTTTTTGTGCCATTTTGGTTCGCTCTGCTTATCGCCTGGCCTTTTCTTTACTTTGGGCTCACCACGGGCCTGTGGGGTAAGACGCCCGGTAAAATCATTTGTCGTCTGGAAGTGGTTTACGCCGGGAACCGGCCGGGGATTTTAAGGGCGCTGGGACGTGAAACGCTAAAACTATTGGCAATCGGCACCGGTATTGGTGCGCTGTTATGTGCTTTTCAAATTGCCTATCAGGGCACAACCTGGTACGACCACATCTGCGGGACGGTCGTGCAGTTCAGACCATACGTACGGCAGACCGATACACAGAAAAATTTCCGCCAGTATATGAAAGAACAGGAGAAATTGGCATCAGGTGATTAGCCCGCAATGGTTTTCAAGGGTGGTAAATTTTGATGTAAGGAGATAGTTATGCCTGACAGGAAGTTCATTATGGACCTTGCGAAGTTGGTCATAGCCGCCGCATGGGTTGATGGCGAGTTGCAAAACGAGGAAATCAACGCGCTGAAGGACTTGCTCTTTAATCTTGAGGATGTTACGGGTGACGAATGGGCGCATTTGGAAATTTATATGGACTCGCCCGTTAGTACGGAGGAGAGAATGAATCTACTTCGTTCGGTTTTAGAGCAAATTAAATCTGAGGAAGACAAGGAACTGGTGGTTTCCACCCTGGAGAAGCTGGTCAAGGCCGATGGCGTCGTTACCGAAGAAGAAAAAGCTGTTCTTGAGGAAGTCAAAAATGGTGTATGGGATATGAACATCGGTTTGCTGGCGAGAGTGTCAAAAATGATAAAGACCGCTGTGACCGGCCGGGACCAACATTACAAAACTGCCGCTCAAAGAGAAAGTCAAATCGATGATTACATAGAAAATAACATCTATTACAACCTCAAATCGGAAAGCGAAAAGAAGGGGATAAAATTTGATTTGCCCTCCGAACAGGTCAAAAAGCTTTGCCTTGCAGCAGGACTTTTGTCTCGAATCTCGGCGGTGGATTCGGATATCTCAGATGATGAAAAAAGAATCATCAAGAATGTGCTTTCAACGCAATGGGGCCTGTCCGAACAGCAGGCACAAATCGTGACACAAATTAGCTGCGACAAAAATTTGCAGGGCCTTGATTATTTTCGTCTCACACGCGGTTTTTTCGACTGCACAACTTTGGATGAGCGAAGAGACTTTATTAAGTGTCTGTTCAGGATTGCCAACGCTTCGGAGAAGACGTCGTACGACGAAACCGAGGAAATTCGCAAAATTTCAAATTCCCTCAAATTAACGCACAAAGATTTTATTGATGCAAAGCTGACAATACCTGATGAGGACAGGGAAGTTTTGTAAAACATATATCCAAGCCGGCACTACCATAAGTCGGACCTGCTATGCCGGATTGACATCGATAGATACGCTTATCATTTTGTATCTCTTTTTCTTGTTGACAGCAGGATTAAATTTCGTATCGCGGCCGTGTCCCTTGCCACAAGCCATCGCTTTTCAAAATCCTTCTCCTGGGCAATCTGGGCTATAGCCATCAAGGCGCGGAGATGATAATTCCGCTCGTTTCGGCTGCCGACCAGAACGAACATGATTTTGACCGGATCCGCAGTGTCCGGGAAGTCAATACCGTCACGGGCCCGCACAAGAAGGATATCGAATTTGTTATTGCCCTCAATCACGATGTGAGGTATGGCAAAACCAGGCTGAACCACCGTTCCACCTTCGGCTTCCCGGTGAAGAAATCTCTCGAAAAGCACATACTCGCTGATATCAAGTCTGGGCTCCAGTATTTTAGAAACCCGGCGAAACATTTCTTCGGAGTGCATTTTGCCTTGAACATCGATGATTTCACATTCCCGTATCAATTGGTCGAACTTGTCCTCGATTATATCGTCACGCTGCAGCAGTATGTCTCGCAGTTCGTTTTCAAGGGTTACGGTCTTTAGCTCGTGGTCGGTGACCCGTTCAACAACGTGCATAACCGCTGACGCTCGGCTGACGTGCCGCCGGACATAGAAGATAAACCACCCTGCGCTGACTACGATGAAAGCGCCCGTAATCAGCAGCGGCACCCGCCCCATATCTATGATCAAAGCGCTGTAAGCGATAATAGCAAATATATGAATATAGGGATACAACGGTGACTTGAACATCGGACGATAGCTTTGTATCCTGCTCTCACGCATGATAATCACGCTGGTATTGACAAGAATAAAAAGGATTATCATCAGAGTCGAGGCTGTCTTTACCAGCGATTCAATATCGAGAAAGACTATCGCCGCAATCATAAAGCCGCCCGTCAGCGCTATGCTCAGGTGGGGTGTTTTGAATCGCTCGTTGACATGAGATAATATCGGTGGCAGTAACTGGTCCCTGCTCATAGCAAAAGGAGAACGTGATGCAGCCAGTATCCCCCCGTTTGCCGTGGTTACAAAAGCGGCTATCGCAGCCACGCTGAGCAGTGCAAATCCAAACGAGCCCATAAATTTGGACGCGGCCAAAGATATCGGCATCAACCTCTCCTGCTCGTACATCTCCTTGAATTCTGCGCCATCCGTCACACCTACTGTAATGATGATGACAGCAAGATAGAAACCGGTCACAACAAACCAGGCTAAGATCATCCCCATCGGCAGATTTTTGCCGGGTTGTTTCACTTCCTCTGCGATGCTGGCGACCTTCGTCAGCCCGCCGAAGCTGACAAAAACCAAGCCGGTTGTCGCCAGCACTTTCAACCAGCCATGGTCCAGAAAGCCCTTGAATCGAACAGCCTCGACGCTTTTGCTGCCGAAGAGCACAAAAAAAGCGAGAATCGCCAGCAATATAGCCACAAGCACAATTTGAAATCTGCTTGTGTGTTTAACGCTTACAATGTTCAGTGCCATAAAGAAAAGACAGCAGCCCGCCGCTATGGCTTTCAGATGCCAGTGGCTTAGCTGAACAGGAAATGCCTTTTGCAAAACAACTTCGATTAGCACGGCCATACCGACAACGGCAAAGGCGCTTTTCAATGCCAATGAAAACCAGCCCGCCAGCCCACTGAACACCCCCCAGCTCGGGCCCAGGCTGCGCTCGACAAAAAAATATGTCCCCCCCGCGCGCGGCATGGCCGTGGCCAGTTCAGCCTTGCTCAGGACGCTCGGAATGATTAAAAGCGATGCAAAAAGATACGACAGGATCATCGCGGGCCCGGCTTTCATAAACACGATGGCGGGCAATACAAAAAGGCCCGAACTTATCATCGCCCCCGATGCCACGGAAAATACATCAAGAGCGCCTAATTGTTTCTTTAGCTGGGCCACCTTAAAACCTGCCTTTTATTGCATTAATTCGCTGCATACGCCTCGAATTAATCGTGCAAAAACCATAAAAACATCACTTACTCCTGCTCTTCTCTTTTTGTCCCGTATTATACCAGCAAAATACAGTTTTCAACAGAAGTATCAATGGAGTAGACAAACGCCGCTAAATCTATTATCATGGTTCGCAGTTTTGGCTTACAGTATAATCCCTAATAGGTCGAGGGTGAATTACATTTTTTCTCGGGAATGTAAGCAGAATGATTAGCAGAAGAAATTTTCTTCGTTCGTTTACCGCCGGTGCCGTAGCTATGGCCCTGCCGGAGGTTTTATTTTCAAAAACCATTGGCACCGCCTGGCCCAACATTATCCTCTGCATGGCCGACGACCTCGGATGGGGCGACCCGGGGTTTAACGGCAATTCGATTATTAAGACTCCCAACCTCGATGCGATGGCCAAAGCCGGCCTGAGATTCGCGCGTTTCTATTCTGCTGCGCCCGTATGCTCCCCGACACGTGGAAGCTGCCTCACAGGCCGCCATCCTTATCGCTATGGAATCACCTTTGCTAATGTGGGACACATGCCCAAAGAGGAAGTCACGCTGGCCGAGGCCCTGAAAACACGGGGATACACGACCGGTCATTTCGGAAAGTGGCATTTGGGGACACTTACTAAAACAGAAAAGGATTCCAACCGGGGCGGTCCACGAGGTGTAAAACACTACTCGCCGCCCTGGGAGAACGGATTCGATATATGCTTTTCCACCGAAGCAAAGGTCCCGACCTGGGACCCAATGAAAAAGCCTGAATCAAACGCCCCTTATGGAACCTACTACTGGAAAGAGGACGGCACAAAAACAACAGAAAATCTCGAAGGCGATGACAGCCGAATTATTATGGATAGGGTTGTCCCTTTTATCCGGAATGCTGCAAAAAACAAGAAGCCATTTCTCGCTGTTGTCTGGTTTCATACGCCGCACTTACCGGTCGTAGCGGGAGCGGAATATCGAAAGATGTATTCGCAGTACAGCAACGACGAGCAACACTACTATGGATGTGTTACTGCGATGGATGAGCAGATGGGTCGGCTTCGCAAGGAACTGCGAGAGCTGGACATCGCCAATAATACAATGGTATGGTTTTGCAGTGATAACGGTCCGGAAGGAAAAGACGGCAGAAGCGGTCGAACGCGAGGCTCGGCTGGTTCGCTGCGCGGACGCAAACGCAGCTTGTTCGAAGGCGGAGTCCGTGTTCCGGGCCTGCTCGAATGGCCTGCTCGCGTAAAAGGCGGAAAAGTAACCGATGTCCCCTGTTGCACGTCGGATTACTTCCTTACCGTTCTGGACGTCCTTAATATCAAAATAAAGGGACAGCCGAAACCTATTGACGGAGTCAGCCTCCTGCCTTTGATTGAAGGCAAAATGAAAGAACGCCCCACCCCAATAGCCTTCGAATCAGGCAGCCAACTCTCGCTCACAGATAATCGTTATAAAATCTACAGTAATAACAAGGGCAAAACCTACATGCTCTTTGACCTGGCAGAAGATCCCGGCGAGAAAAAAGACCTGGCAGCAGAAAAACCACAAATTCTAAAATCGATGAAGACAACACTCGAAAAGTGGCGCAAAAACTGCAAGAACAGCCTTGCCGGAAAGGATTATAAGTAGCGAGTTAAATATTTTCAGAATAAGAATAGAAAAGCAAATATTATGGCCCAAAAAAATGGGACGATAGTCGGCTCACCATTGACACCGGCGCTGCTGTCACAATTGTCAGCGATTGGTGAATTTATAGCCGCACCAGAAGATTTCAGGCCGGATGGGAACTGGGTAAGCACATACAGAATCTGGACCTGCCACGGATTTCTTGAAACAGGCAACCAGAATGTAGGATTTCTACGAATCGAACGAACTGCCGGTAAAGCAAATCAACCGTTCATGTTGAAAGTTCGCCAGGAAGTTGTCCAGGCAGATGGATTGCTTCATACTCTTGAGGCCGAGATAAAATGCTTGAACAATCAGTTGAGTTCTCCTGTCCAATGGCACTTGCGAAGTAACTTTCTTGACCCCAACCGCCAGAATATGCACGATCTGGGCACGGACGAGAGAGCCGTCATCGATAGAAATATTATCAACGTTAGGGCGAGAGACGGACACAAGTTCAGACGAGAGGTCGGGGGCCCACTAACCAGCGATTGGTGTTTGTTTGAAGCGGTGCAGCGGTTGAAGTTCGATAAGGAACCTTCGCTGAATTTCGATATGTTGGAAGGGCTCAGTCTTTTGAAGCAGGGTCAGCGGTTGTCCTATAGCGGTGCTTATCCCATGAAAATGAGCGGTAAAAATGTGTTCCTGCACAGATTTGACCAATTGGGGGATGGGATTCTTCCTTATGAGTACTGGCTCGACAACAACCACCGGCTCGTGGCGGCTGTCTCGATGAACAAGGCTTATATCCTTGACGAGCAAGCCGAGAAAACAATAAGGCAAAGGATAGAACAACTGCGAAAAACCTACAGAAAAACCAAAAACGCGGTAAGGAAATAAAGCGAATGAATAAACAGGCAAAACCGAAACAGACGCAGCACATAAACCGGCGTGAGTTTATAAAGCTAAGCACCAACTCGGTGGCGGTGTTGGCTGGTGGTATTTCAGCAGGAAATCTTTTCGCCGCCAGGAAAAGCAGTCAACCGAAGCCGAAGAATATCGTTTTGATTTTTACCGACCAGCAGCATATCGATACAATCGCGGCTGGAGGTTGTAAACATGTTCGCACGCCCGCGCTGGACAGGCTGAAAAAGAGCGGCGTCAGCTTCACGCAGTCTTATACACCGAATCCCCTGTGCAGCCCGGCGCGGAGCGCGGTCTTTACGGGACGGACGAGCAGCGAATGTGGAGTTCACATCAACGGACGGTCGATTCGCTCGGATATTCCGAACATGGGGCAGTGGTTTTCGCAGCATACCAACTTCGAAACATTTTACGCCGGCAAATGGCACCTCCCCCGGACCTACACGCTCGACATACCGGGCTTCAAAGTAATACATACGGGAATCGGAGGCTTCGGCTATCTCTGCGATACGGCCATGTCACGCGCATGCGAAAGCTTCCTGCGAAACCGCTCAAAGTCGAAACCATTTCTACTGGTAGCATCGTTTATGCAGCCACACGATATCTGTGAGTGGCTTCGCCTGAATATGGAAAATCCCGAGCGACTTCGGTATCCCCAGCTTGCCGGAATGCTCCCCGAGCTGCCGGCCAATTTCAACTTCGACAACAACGAACCGAAGGATATCAAAAATAGACGACTCCGCAATGACCCTTTCAGGGGCAAAAGCAAGTGGGACAAAGAGCACTGGCGATATTACAGGTGGAGCTACTATCGCAATATCGAACATTTGGATGCCGAGATTGGACGGGTCCTCCGGACGCTTGAAGATTCGGGGTACATCGACGACACGTTGATTGCGTTTATCTCCGACCATGGCGAGGGGATGGGGCATCATCAGATGGTGCGAAAGAACAGTTTCTACGATGAGGCCTCGAGGGTGCCTCTGCTCTTCTCCTGGCCGGGACATATTTCCGAAAACAAAACTGAGGCCTTCCATCTTGTTTCCGGCCTGGACTTAATGCCGACCCTATGCGACTATGCAGGGGTCAAGCCGCCAGTGAATATGCGAGGCAGGAGCTTACGGTCAATCCTGGAGGGAAACGTGCTGTCGTGGGGGCACACCGTGGTCACCGAAGTAAGTTCCAACATGGGAAGGATGGTCAGAACGCAGAGATATAAGTACATCACTTACAAGGACGACCCCGTCGAACAGCTTTTCGATATGATAGACGATCCCGGCGAAACCAAAAACCTTGCGACCGGTTCAAAGTATGCATCCACACTGGCAGAACACCGAAGAATGCTCAAAGACTGGGAGGCACGTTTGGATGTGGCCCCCAATGTCCAAAACACCGATGCATGGTGGTACAAAGCGTGATTCCACAAAATATAAAAAAAGTGAAATGAACCCTCTTACATAAGCAAATTGTATTTATGAAACTAAGAAAAGGAGGCAAAATGGCAACGCAATCAAGAAGGGAATTTTTAAAAACAGTCGGCTCAATGGCGGCCTCGGGGATGGCGCTATCATTGCTGCCGAGCTGTAATAGTATCGGTCAAATGATTGGAGCGAAAGCCAAACGCCCGAACATTATCTTTATCATGACCGATGACCACGCATCGCACGCTCTTAGCTGCTACGGCAGCAAGATAAACAAAACTCCGAACCTCGACCGGATTGCCAAGGAGGGAATGCTGTTCAAGAACAGCTTCTGCACAAACAGCATTTGTGCGCCATGCCGTGCCGTAATCCTCACCGGCAAATACAGCCACATCAACGGCGTCATCGACAACGGGAAAAAGTTTGACGGCTCCCAGCAGACCTTCCCGAAGCTGCTCCAGAAAGTCGGTTACCAGACGGCCATGATTGGCAAGTGGCACCTAAAAACCGACCCGACCGGCTTCGATTACTGGAATGTCCTGCCCGGGCAGGGTACGTACTACAACCCGGCTATGATAGAGATGGGACAGAGAAAGAAATACACAGGTTACACCACCGATATCATCACCGACCATTGCCTCAAATGGCTCAAAGACCGCAATCCCGATAAGCCATTCTGTTTGATGTACCACCACAAGGCACCGCACCGCGCGTGGGAGCCGGGTCCGAAATACTTAAACATGTACGACGATGTCACTATCCCGGAGCCGGACAACCTCTTCGATGACTACTCCAACCGGGGAAGAGCTGCCAAAGAGCAGGATATGAGTATCGAAAAGACGATGAACAAGAGAGACCTGAAGTTAGTGCCTCCAGGGAACCTGACCCCCGAACAGAAAAAGCTCTGGGACGCCGCATACAATCCCAAGAACGAGGCCTTCGAGAAGGCAAATCTCCAGGGTAAGGACCTTGTCCGCTGGAAGTATCAAAGATACATAAAAGACTACCTGCGCTGCATCGCCTCAGTAGATGACAATGTTGGTCGCCTTCTGGACTATCTTGACGAGTCGGGCCTGGCCAGAAATACCATCGTTTTCTACACTGCCGACCAGGGCTTCTACCTGGGCGACCACGGCTGGTTCGACAAGCGCTTCATGTACGAGGAATCGCTACGCATGCCGCTACTGGTGCGTTATCCGAAGGAGATTAAACCAGGCTCGGTCAATGAAGACATCATTCTGAACCTGGATTTTGCACCGACCTTTCTGGATTTTGCCGGTGTTGACAAACCTCCAGACATGCAGGGCCGTTCTATCCGTCAGATCCTGCACCGCAAGAGGCCAAAAGACTGGCGAAAATCGATGTACTACCACTACTACGAGTATCCTGCCGTTCACAGCGTAAAAAGACACTACGGCGTAAGGACAGACCGCTACAAGCTTATACACTTTTACAATGACATCGACGAGTGGGAGCTATATGACCTCAGGAAAGATCCGCGTGAGATGAAAAATGTCTTGGATGACCCTGCATACGCCGACACCGTCAAAAAGCTCAAAGTCGAGCTGCAAAGACTGCGCGAAAAATACAAGGAAACAGACTAATACGATGCCTTTCAAAATCGGCGGAATTCTATGCCGTGCAGGAGAAATGTTATGGTTAGAGGCACAGGAGCAAGAGTAAAACTCAGCATCGTTTCAGTCTTCATTATGGCAGTGTCCCTGACCTCGCTGTCAACAGCACAGGTCTGTAACATCAAAGTCGTTACCGACGCCTCACCGGATTATTCCGACATGGACAGCATGATACACAGCATAACCGCCAACTGGAAAACTCCCGCGGAAAAATGCCGGGCCATGTTTTACTTCAACCATATCGCACGCCGTCAGACAAGCCCAATGATTATACACGGTCTCGAATGCACCGATCCTATTCGGCAGTTCAATGATTACGGCTATACGATGTGCAGTACTATCGCCGGTATCAATTGCTCTATATGGGACGCTATGGGATACAACGTTAAGCTCTGGGATATCACGCTTCACACCGTCCCGGAGGTGGAATACGACGGCCGATGGCACATGTATGACAACAGCATGTCGGCGCTCTATACCTTATGCGATGGGCGAACAATTGCCGGTGTCGAGGATATTGGCAAAGACGGCGGCTGTCCGCTCTCCGATGGTCGAACGGAACCGGGACATATAGCAAGATATCACTGCCTAAACGCCGGAAGTAATAATGGATTCCTGACCGGAGCCGATTGCCCCCGCGACCTTGAGCAGGAATTTCGATGTTTCAAACCAAGCGGGCTCAAATTCCGTTACTATTATAATAACTGGGACCGGGGACACCGGTATATACTCAACCTCAGGGATAACGAGGTGTATACGCGATATTATATGAGTCTGGGCACGTCGAAAGATTACTATGTCCCCAACAACGGCAAGGACCCCGAAGAAACAAATCCACGTTATAGAATTCGCGGCAACGGCATTCGAACTTTCAAGCCGGCTTTAACCAGGGCCTCCCTGCTGAATTCAATTCATAGCATAGCCAATTGTAAGGTGATTAGTCCTGCGGCAGTTACACCGGACAACACCGGCGAAATCGGTGAGGTGGTTTTCAAAATTGAGGGCGCCAATGTCATTACGCGTCTGCTGATAAAAGCGGTGCTGCTGAGAAAAAGCAATGCCGATATAAATCGTCTCTCCATTAGTACCACCAATGGCCTGACATGGAAACAGGTATGGAATAACGACAAGACAGGTGTAACCCCAATTAGCCTGAACTTGGTAAATGAAGTTAACGGCTCTTATGAGGTGCTGGTAAAAGTAACCCTGATGGGAAATACCTCGCCGTCGGATGCATCTCTGAACAGCATTGAATTCGAGACTGTTACAATGCTAAACAGCAAAACCCAGCCCAAGCTCTTACTGGGCAAGAATACCGTCTATGTCGGAACCGGTGAACAGAGCGATTCCATCGTCGTTTGGCCCGATTTGCAGGGCAAAAGCTATATGCCCTATATTGTCGAACAGGAAAACATCGTCTCTGAAGAAAAGCACATAGGCTATCAGGGTGTTATGCACGCTGTTGAAGCAAAAAAAGAAGCATACGTCGTATTCAGGGTCGATGCACCCGGTGACATTACGCAAATCAACTACGGCGGCAGGTTCTACAACCGCGCTCCCGAATCACGCATTGAATTGCTCCATTCATTTGATGCCGGTAAAACATGGAATAAAACTTACTCCCTTACCCGGATCAATCCTCCCTGGGACGTAATCCACTATGAAACGATAAATAATGTGCCCGCATCCACTCGCTCGGTATTGTTTAAATACCTGCTCAACAGCTCCCAGGCGGGCACAAGCGCATGCAGTATCTACAGCGTGAGAATGGAAGTCAATCACAGGTCTAAAGATTCCACTTTCAAACCTCTCGAAGTGACCTTCGATTGGAACGAACTACAAGAGGATTATTCCCTCGTCGAGCGCAGCCACACGGAGCTGATACACTCTGTACCTCATGAATACACCATTAATGTCGGGGGAGTGGACCATCCGGCGGTGAATTCATTTCGGATAAACTTAAAGGGTGCCTTGCCAAATGTCAGTTACGGCTACTCGGATGGAAAAGATGTTGGTGTTGAAAAATATGTACCACGATGGGTGACATATGGAAAAAATCTGGCTGAGGGAAAAGCCTACACCGTATCCGTGCCGTCGAATAACAAGTGGGATGCCGGTGATCCCGAAGGCAAAAAACTAACCGACGGTATTGTCGGCCCTCCTTACGCCGGCGGAATCGGTCCCCGTTACGCGCTCTGCTGGGATAAGGGGACAAACCCGGAAATAACCGTCGACCTAAGCTCACCCCGGTCGTGCGGGGCCTTTCGCATTCACCTCAGTGCCGGCTGGCCCTGGTGGGATGCACTAAAGGGACAGGTACAGGACAAGGTCGAGCTGCTTACGTCCACAGATAATAAGAATTATACCAGCCAGGGTCTTTTCCCGATGAATTTACGATGGAAGGACATACCCATTAACCACATGATGCCCGATGACGAAACGGCCACAGGTCTTACCTACGACCTTGTCCCAACGGAGACCGTGCAGGCCCGCTATGTCCGTTTTAAGATTACACCGGAACGCACTTTAACTGTGAGCGAGATTCAGGTGCTCGACTCCATAAAAACAAAGCCCTTTGACTTACGCATCGCCCTGCCTGACACCAAAAGCCCCGATATAGTTGCAAGCGAAAAACCGGCACCGAATCTATAGACGAGATTATGAATCCGAAAATATTGCTGGTCAATCCACCACTTTATGATTTTGCCGCCTACGACTTTTGGCTAAAACCTTACGGCCTGCTGAGCATCGCAGGATATCTGCGAGATAAAGTTGATATCGAGCTCTTTGATTTTCTCGACCGACTGCATCCTTTTGTTGCAAAACAAAAGAATCTTGAGTCCGACCGGTGGGGAAGGGGACGCTTTTACTGTGAAAGGATACCGCCCCCCTCCTGCCTAAGACACATCCCCCGCTACTTCAGGCGATTTGGCCTGCCGCAGGATTTATTCAGGGATTTCCTCGCGGCCCAACAGCATTGTGACTTCGTCCTCATTCAAACCATGATGACCTATTGGTATCCCGGCGTGCAGGAGGTGATAGAGGATGTCCGCAGCATCTGGCCCGATGCCAAAATTGTATTAGGCGGCAATTACGTCACGCTTTGTACCGAACATGCCATAAAATTGGGAGCGGATTTACTCGTACAGGGCACTAATCTTGAGCCACTATGGCTATATTTACAAATTGAACCGGATTTAAATCAGCCGCCCCTTTGGCAGGCATACGAAAAACTAAATGTAGGTGTTCTTAAGCTGACTGAAGGATGTCCCTTTAACTGCACGTACTGCTCCGTGCCCGAGGTTTATGGAAAATTCAAAGCCAGGCCCCTAAAACGCTCTTTGGCCGAATTAGAGCTGTTATTTCGCCTTGGGGCTAAAAATATTGCCTTCTATGATGATGCCTTACTGTTCAATGCCGAAAAAGTCCTGAAACCATTTTTAGACGAGGTCATAAAACAAAACATAAAAGTTAATTTCCACAGTCCTAACGCACTTAACGCACGTTTCCTTACGAGCGAACTCGCCGAGCTGATGGTACAGGCTGGTTTTAAGACCTTCTATCTCGGTTTTGAATCCTCTTCCGTACAGTGGCAGCAGCAAACCGGCTCGAAAGTGTCTTCCGATGAACTTGCACAGGCGGTCCAACACCTTTTCTCTGCCGGTGCCGACCCACAAAACATCACCGCCTATCAAATCCTCGGCCATCCTCAAATCGACATTCAGCAGCTCGAAAAGTCGATGCACTTTGTCAACAGCCTCGGCATCCGCGGAATGTTGGCCGATTTCTCACCAATCCCCGGAACACCCGATGGCCTCTATTGCCGCGAGTGGGTCGATATGGATGAGCCCTTATATCACAACAATACCGCATTCCCCATTATCATGATGGGCTTCGATGAGTCAAACCGCCTGAAAGACCTCCAGCGAAAACTCAATCGCCTTCTGCCAGGCAGCAAGCCCAATGTGACCGGTAGTCATTGAAAATGTTTACCATTTTGTCTATTTTTATTAAGCTACTGGGTTATAAGCACTTATATAACTATAAGAAATACATTTAGTTTCACATTGCGGCTCCGTCAAACTGATTGAAAACACCGCGATTTTGTGATATGTTGAGAACGATGTTCCGGCGCATTGATGAGGATGGTGCTGGTGGAATACATACAAAAGCCAATTTGGAAGGAGAAACACAATGGATAAGACAATGGGTATCATTCTGACAATCTTTCTTACTGTTACAGTAATCGGGGCCGATGCGCAAGAGGACATCCTGATTGCCGATTTCGAGGGTAAGACCTATGGTGACTGGAAAGCAGAGGGCGAGGCGTTCGGGCCGGGGCCTGCTCGCGGGACGCTGTCCGGCCAGATGAATGTCAGCGGGTATGAGGGCAAAGCCCTTGTCAATACCTATTACAAAGGAGACGACACAACAGGTACGCTCACATCTCCAACGTTTGAGATTCAGCGCAAGTACATCAACTTCCTGATTGGCGGAGGCATGCATCCTGGCAAGGCTTGCATCAATCTTCTGCTGGATGGCAAAGTCGTCCGGACCGCTACGGGCCCCAATGATAGGCCCGGCGGCAGCGAAGCATTGGACTGGGCAAGCTGGGACGTCTCGGACTTGATGGGTAAAACCATTCGTATCCAGATTGTCGACCAACAAAAAGGTGGATGGGGACACATCAATATCGACCATATATTTCAGAGCAATGAGAAAGTGGCGGTGGAGAAGAACCGTACGATGCGGTTTACAAAGCGGTATCTAAATCTGCCGGTCAAACACGGCGCAGCCAAACGACTGATGGATGTGCTGATCGATGGAAAAATCGTACGTCAGTTCGAGATTGAGCTGGCCGATGATGAGCCCGACTATTGGGTCTTTTTGGATATCGCTGCCTTCCGCGGCAGGCAGGCCACACTGCGGGTCAACTCACTCGGCCGTAAGTCCAAGGCGTTCAAGCTGATCTATCAGGACAACGCGATAAAAGAGGCCAAGACTTTCTACCGCGAGAAGAACCGGCAGCAGTTCCATTTCTCATCGCAGCGGGGCTGGAACAACGACACCAACGGGATGGTTTACTACGACGGCGAGTTCCATCTTTTCTGGCAGCACAATCCATACGGCTGGAGCTGGGGCAACATGACATGGGGACACGCTGTCAGTAAGGACATGGTGCACTGGAAGGAGCTGGGCGATGCGATTCATCCCGACCATTTGGGGACAATTTTCTCCGGCTCGGCGGTCGTGGATGAGAAAAACACTGCCGGCCGGCAGACCGGTGACGAAAAGGTCATCGTCTGCGTTTATACCTCCGCCGGCGGTACAAACTCATGGTCGCGCGGTCAGCCCTTCACGCAGTCTATGGCCTACAGCAACGACCGCGGTCGTACATGGACCGTTTACGAGGGCAATCCCGTGCTCGGGCACATCAATGGGAGCAACAGGGACCCAAAGGTTATCTGGCACAAACCAACCGGACGCTGGGTAATGGTACTGTATCTGGATGGCGGCATGATGGGCTTCTTCAGCTCATCCGATTTGAAGTCCTGGACCAAGCAGAGCGAGCTTAAGTGTTTTCATGAGTGTCCTGAGTTATTCGAACTGCCGGTCGACGGCGACAAAGACAACACCAGATGGATTCTTTACGGAGGCTCCGGTGACTACTTGATTGGCGATTTTGACGGTAAAGAGTTCAAGCCGCATGGCAAGGCGATTCGTTTCCAGCACGGCAACTGTTTCTATGCGTCACAGACGTTTAACAATGTGCCGAAAAGCGACGGGCGGCGGATTCAGATGGCCTGGGCCCGGATCGCAACGCCCGGCATGCCGTTTAATCAGTGTATCCTCTTTCCCGTAGAACTGACGCTGCAAACAACAGACGAAGGTATACGCATGTTTGCCGAGCCGATTCGCGAAATCGAGAATATCCACGGATCAAAGCACACGTGGAAGAAAATGGCTGTTCAAGCCGGCGAAAAGCAACTGTCAAAACTTTCGGGTGAGCTGTTCCATATCAAGGCCCGGTTGCTTACCGGTGATGCAAAGGAATTCGGCTTTGTGATACGAGGCACACGCATCATGTACAATCCTGAAAAAGCCCAACTGACCTGTCGGGACAAAACGGCGGTACTCAAGCCGGTCAACGGCAAGATCGACCTGGAACTGCTCGTGGATCGTAACAGCATTGAAATCTTCGCCAACGGTGGACGCGTGTATATGCCCATCGGCGGCATCCTCCCCGAAGACGATAAGTCGGTCAAGCTCTTTAGCAAAGGCGATACAACAAACCTCGAAACGCTGGACGTTTGGGAACTGCGCTCCATCTGGCGTTGATATGTGAAACGGAATGTATTTGTCAGGTGATTATCAGCGACTTCGATAATTATCTCTTTTACCATTAGTAGTATAAAAAACGGCCAACCTATCAGCTACCGAGCGGATGCAAATGTTCGAAACGGCTATAGGTCTTTCAAAGAGGAACGAAGAGAAGAAGGCAGTTCTGGCGATGCTGCCGAAGTATCCTTACCCACAGGCGATGGCTGGAAAATCCCTATCAGTAAGAACAAGACTGTTGCAGATAAGGGACAAAAGACCATAGCCGATTTGGACAAGAACAAGCGCTGAGTCAGCACTCTTTGCACTCGCATGTGAGGATAAATCGCTTTCGAGACATTCACCGTGCGATTACCGGGTCGGGTTGTATTGAACTTCCAGGTTGCTTATGAAGATGTCTGTTGGTGACAGTACACTGATCCGGAAATCGGCGCCGGCGTTCTGTCTGCCGGAGAATCTGGCCCGTGGACACACGAGGGTTGCCGTGTGCCAGCCGGCCTTCTCGGGACTTACGACCGCTTCTGTTCTGTAGTATTTTCCGGGAATGTCATCGGAGAAATGGGAGTCATATTGGATGAGGAAGAGATTACCCGGCTCACCATCGCAGTAATATGTAGCTTTCATTGTAACCGTACGGTCCTTTTCTCTCAGGTCGACGGTCTTGGGAAGTGAGAAATAGATGTAAGGCTGTTGGTTGGATCGATCGGTCACGATGGTCGCACGTCCTGCCTTTGTGACCCTTTTTGCGGAACCGTCTTCGTTGTGGACCAGGACCGGGCGCACCCAGCCGGGCGTCTCGGACGAACTCTGCAAAACAGGCAGGATATCCGGCGCAAATTCACAATCTACAAAGGGGAGAACGTGTTCGTTTAGCAGAGGCTCTATCAGATCAATTGCCAAATCGCCGTAGCCGGCTGCCTTTTCAACATGTGCCATTCGCGCCCTGAGACGCAACCGATGGGCCTCCAACGAGGGATCACTCATCAGCTCACGATATATGTAGCGTGCACTCTTAAGTTGTGCAGTATCGACCTCACGCACGGGTGCAATCAGGAATGTCAGAAGCCCGGCCTCTTTCTTATCCTGTGTATAGATTCGGTCTTCAACAGACGGCAGCGGCCCGGTAACGGCCTGTGCGCCTTGCTGATACCAGTAGACGACACAGTCGTATCGCGTTGGCCGGTCATTGAGCAAGTATTTCTCCAATGCTCCCTCGAAAGATGTATGAAACGGAATATTATCTGCGATATGCCATCGGTTATTAGACGTGTGGCCTCCGCTTTCGAGGGGTGTGGGATGGGCGCAGGGATTCTGGGGAACGCTGACTGTCTGATTGTGGAACGCCCGGTTGAAGAGTTGTTCACTGCACCATGCATACCCGAAATAATCTTCAGTGCCTGTTCCGAAGGTGGAGGGGAACTTTTCGCCGTCGACGAAGAACTTCTCATCTCCTTCTCCCCACCATCCCCCCTTGGGATTCCAGACATGGAGCATGACGCCGCAGTAGCGTCCCCGGCCTTTTGTCTTGAGGATGGTCCAGTCGATGGCACGCCGCGGTTCCGGAGCGAAATCGCGGTGCCACCATGCATGGAAGCGTCCCAGATTTCTTGCACCGTCTGTGAGTTTCTTGTGGAATATAGAGAACTTCAAATGTCGCTGCTGTGTTCCCTCATTGACCAGCTTGATCAGTGCACCATTTTCGAACGGCATGTACCAGCGGCTATAGAACCCCCTGTCGGTCATCCCCAGCGGCAGTGACTTGTATACCGTCTTGCCAGGTGCCGTACCGAAGAAGTCTCCAAGGGGCGACAGGACGCTCGGTTGCGATGAGCCGTCCCAGTACATCTGAAGAATCAGCTCCCTGAGAATTTTATGGTCGTCAGCGGACTCCGGAAGGTCGATTTCAATCTGAAACCGGGTAATTGCGCCAGCTCGGTTAAACTCAGCAATCACAGCGGATTTTCCCGGTTTAATATCGACGGCTCCGCTGTGTATAGTCTCGGTTGCTTCGACTGCATCTGAGGTTGGCGTTAGATAGTCGGCTTGAGCGAGAATCCGGTCAGCGCGGTCAAGCGCTGCTGCGTCGGCGGAGGCCAGTTCTCCCGTGAACGTCGGGACAACCGTTGACTTGTCAAATGTCGAGTACGTGAAATGGAAGTACCTGCCCCAGTCTTTTTCAGCTACGATCTTGCAGGATTTGTTGTAAGGGATGGGAACGTAGCAGTTTTTCCCATTGGCGGAACTGTAGACCAGTTGCGGGCGTGTGAACGGCTCATTCTGGCCGTCGAAGTATCTTGCAAAGGGCAGATTGACAGCCGGTTTCTCACGGCCGTCGAGATAGATGGCCACGCGGCCCTTCTCGGCCAGCGCTGACCAGATGCGCCAGATGACACCGGGGCCCTTCATTTCGGCAAGCACATACTTGCCGTTCTCTTCGCGAATGAAGCCGGATCCATCACCGTTTGCGTTCCAGTGGAGGTACGCATCGGTCCGGGCATCGTATGTGCTGTTGCGGTCGTAGCTCGACCACTGGGCGCACCTCTGGCCCGGCTCCGGCAGTACCGCGAGCTGTTCGAGATTTGTCAAGCGATCGACAAGGTCAACATAGCTAAGCGTCTCCGCAGCCGATGCCGAGCACAACCAGCATACAAGTAATGCCATGACACACCACAATCTGCACATAATAGCCCCTTCCGTATGACAGCTAAAAAAAACCGCCGGTTCCCTGACAACTCCGGCAGCATCAATTACCCGCAATTATAAGATGCCCTCGGATATCCAATATGACATTATAAATTGTGCTCATGCCTACGTCGAGCTTTACAATACCAGAAATTGATTTTGCTTTCAACAGATTTGAGGGTGTGTTTAAGCCGCTTTGCAATTTGAAACAAACTGTTTTGTCTGGATTCGAGTTTAGTTGCCGGCATATAGTTCAGCCGAAATAAGAAAATCATTGCTGCCGGTACTAACATTCATCCCATGAATCGCCAAAATATTGTCTCCCAATTGCAGAGCATTGAAGACATCCGGATTATCAACCCTGTTTACTTGGAAGGGCTGCAACAGCCTGGCATCATTATCACCATGCGAATCATCGGCATTGTCATCCCAGTTGGGAAACTCAACGTCGGGATTGAGATTGTCGCGGGCAAGCTCCCGGCCATTGATATAGGCAACAAAGCCATCATCGTAACGGATTTTCAGCGTAATGGAGCTCAGTTCATTCGGGTCGGTATCCAGGGTAAAGGGGATTCGGATATAACAGGAAGCCATAATTCCCGACATCTGATCTCCGACATCGTGTGCGATGAGGTCCGTATAGTTTACGGGATCGCCCGGACTGTCTTCATAACCAACGCCTAAAGGACAATCCGAGGCGCCAATCTGGTCCCAGCCGGTATCGTTATAAGGTTCGGCGCTGCCGATCCAGTCGTAGCCGATATTACTTGTGGGGACCAATACACGTTTGGCGTTTTTCTCCGTGACCAGAATAGTGCTGCATGGGTATTTGAAGCTTTCGGCGAAAATCGCGAAGTCATTGAAGTCAACCCTGCCGTTGTCCTGCAGGTCCGCTGTCAGCCCGCTCCCCTCTTCGAGCCACTCATCTGTCAATACAGCTAAATCATCGAACCAGACACAGCCATCAAAGTAGAAGTCACCCGGTAATACGTTGATCAAAGAAACATTATCAAGGTAAACATCGTAAGAAGAAGCCCCCATATTGAACACCACACGGGCGTTGTAATCCGACGCATCCTGCATCGTAAAGGGGTAGCGAAAATGGGTCGGGTTCGGTGTGACGGAAGAGTATCCGATTTTGCTGTAGTTAGTCCACGGAGACTCGTCCTGCCCCACTTTGGCTTCGATGATTCGGGGCAGATCAGACCAGGCATCAAATTCGAAGACGTATTCTTTTCCCCGGACCAGTTTCATCCCGTTCTGCTTCAACTGAACATCCGATATTTGAATACCACCATTGGTTATATCGAAATGGCTTACACCATTTTCAATGTTCCATGTCGCATTCGCAGAGCCGCCAACTTCCCATATCCACGAATCCTGTCCCCGGCAGAAATCTTCATTTAAAACCATATTCTGACCAGGTCCGGTAAAACTAACAACAGAGCTTTCTTCGTTGGAGTAATCGCTTTCCATGCCGTTAGTATCAACAGCAGTTACGCGGAAATAATATCGAAGTCCATTCTCTAAGCCCTCGCTGATGTGCTTCAGCGTTGACGTAGATGTAGCAATCACCGTAGTGGGTTGCGGCGTGGTGCCTCCGTAGATGCGATAGTAGTCCACGTTGGGGTCCCCGAACTTATTGAAAATCAGCGTGATGTAGTCAGGAGAAGACTCGACAACCAGATAGGGCACTTCAACCATCCCATCCCAGGGGAAACGATGCACCTGGTACAGATCCGAGGCCGGAAGCAGGTTCATCTCGAACTGTTTCACACCGTTCGGGTCCACCTCTATGGCTTTTGGATATTCCGACAAAACGAAGTTGATGAGCGTATTGCCGGTGGGCAGACGCTGGGCATTGCCCATGGAGTACGTGTATTTATCCGGCGTGTCGCGGAACTCCCAAACCAGGGTGGCAGTCATCGCATTCAGGTCCAGCTCGTATTCGACCGCACGGGACACTGGTGGATAGTGTCCGTTTCCGTTGTCGAAAAGCATGTATCGCCCGTTGCCAAACGCGCTGATATCATGCTGGTGGCTAAATCCATTCAGGGAGTCATTGACAAAGGTAAAATCGCTGCGCCCCGGATCTGAGCCGCACAACCTCCAGATCATCTGGCCCGAATCCCTGTTAATTTTGGTGATCTCGCTGATATGGCGGTTCGAGATGAGCAGATGACCGTCATCATCGACATCGATCGCGTTTATGTGGGGGAAGCGTATGCTGCCGCTCAACGGGTCTTCGACGAGTGCCTCGACGTCGCTGATGTCGAAGTTGTCCCAGGAACGGAACTGGAAGATGAGTTCTTCCCCCGCCGTGTATTCCTGAATGATCGTCTCGTGCACGTTCGCATTGTAGTTGCCGCCGGGGATGTATCGAGACATATCGACGGTATTGTCCCGGCCGCCAATCATCAGGTATCCGCCGTCCTCGAGCACCTCAAGATCGTGGTGATTGGTGTTATAACCGTTCTCAGTGAAGTAGTTCTTGACCCAGTTGAAGTTCTTGTCGTAACCGGTGAATATGCCCATCGTGATCATCCCGTTCTTCTGGACTTTAAATTCATTCCATAGTGACTGATCTCTTCCTCGCAGGTACCAGACGGGGTACCCGTTATTGTCCAGCATCATCACATACTTGTTGGTGCTGGTATAGTGCGGATATGAGATGAAGATGTAACCGGGGGATGGATTATTGTTGACGGTGATCACGACCTCAGGGAAGTCGCTGGGGACGGACACGCCGTTTGGCATAATCATGGGCCCGTCGAGCGCAGTCACGGAAATCCCGCCTTCGTCCGTCATAGTCATGTCCGCTGTGGGCAGCGCCTCACATTCCGTATCAGTCGTCGCCTGCCTATTTACGACCTGCTCATGTGCTGCTGATACACTGCTTGGCGCTTGCAGCAATGCACTCTCAGGTGGTGTCGGCATGGGTCCGGTGACCATAAATTGATATTGATAAGGCTCGACGACACCGGGAGCACAGGGATCTACTGTCGGTATCAACGTCACCGTTACAAGCTCGTCACTCGAAAAACCCGACGAAACCTCAAAGATGACCGTCCTGTTATCGGAGGCAATTTTGGTCTGGCCTGCGTGGGTTCCGCTGATCCGGCCTGTCACATCAATGAACGTCGGCAGGTTTGTGATATCGTTGGGTGAAACTGCCTCAAAACGTACCAGAAAATACCTTGTCTGCGGCGATACATACTCAGCCCCGGGTACGGGCGACAGATAAAGGTAGCCCTTCTCGCGATGTCCGGATGTCAATATCTTGGTTGTAAACTCCCAGACATCCCCTTTGTATATCGTGCCGTCGAAAGGAGGTAACCGGCCTGTGACCTCATCAACACGCCAGTAATGTTTGGTTTCATATGCCAGAGAGCTGCATTGATAGTTCGGTTCTGTTCGGGTGGCTAAAAATTCCGGGGCAGGAGTGTTCGCATCGTAAACGGCATCATTCACGTCCTGCCGGTTCGTGCCCATGTAGACATCGTGTTCGGCTATACCCGTACCTTCATGCCATGAAAGGAGAACATCGGGGCTTATAAATAAAGCCTCATTAGGCGGACTGGGCTCAAAGGCCTTATAGCCCTGAACAATAAACTTCCAGATTTCACCCGGGAACACATTGCCCCAGGCATCGGTCTCATCGACAGTCCAGTAGTACCTCATGCCTCGAACAAGGGTGTCATCAGACGGGGGTACATAAGGATTACCTGCAAAAAACGTGTACTCCCACCCTGGTACTGACGCGTAGGGTGGTTCGCCGAGGTTTGCATCCTGGACGCGGCCTTCAACCTTGCTGTAATCTTCGTTGAAGTACCCCTTGTGCTCGACCGCAGTCGTTCCCGGGATGAAAATAAGCTTCGTCCATATGTTTGCTCCAGCTATGTCGCCGCTAATCACAGCACCATCAAAAGGATAGTCGGCCCGGGCTGCTCCGCTAACAGTGGTAAACTCCCACACAGGGCCTGGGTGGATGTTTATACCATTGACCTCAACGATCTGCCAATAGTAAGTGGTGTTTGCAATAAGGTCGACGGGGGGGTCATACAACGGTGGGGATGTCGGAGATGCCATTATATCTGCAACATGAGACAATGAACAGGGGTCGGTGCCGAACCACACCTCATCACTGTTGGTATTAACTCCGCGCGTCCAGACAAGATTTGCGTCTATGGGCACATCCTCGGTACCATGAGCAGGGATGGGGGCATAGGCCTCCTGACGGACCGCCAGCTTTAGTATCTCGGCCTCCGACAGGGAACGGTCATAAACTGCAGCTTCGTCGATAATCCCGCGGATGTACCTGTCACCGTAAGAATAACCGATCTTTAGGAAACCGACAGTCTGTACAATGTGGGCAATCGCATTGGTGGCCTGGGTAAGCCCTTCCGCTTCCGTGTACACATATGCAGTGGCACTTCCGGGGTCAATGGTCACGGCCAACATGGTCCACGTATCCTGGCCGATGACAGGACCATCAATCCAGTCCCATGTAGCTGATGAATCATTGTTCCATGTGTAGTGCAAGGTATCGTTATCACCAAAATTCATTTCACAGGGATTCACCTCACGGGAAGATATAAGCGGCGCCCAGTCATTTGCTTTCCAGCCGTTCAGCCACGCTACAAAAGTGATGGTATCGGTCGTCAGTACAAAACCTGGAACTGAGACATAGCCCGTTGTACCATTGAGCTCAATACCACCGCCGAAACGGCCCGCGGTCCATGTAGCGCCGCCAATTAGAAAACCATCGTTACCGTTGCTGCTTGAGTCATGGGCGATGATGCCGATTCCTTCCTCAAACCTCCACCAGCCGACAAGATCAGGATCAGCACCTCTGGCTGCGTTCGCCGGAACCAGGGCCAACACTAAAACAAAAGACGTAAAAAATAATTTTCTACACATGACCTCATTCCTAAAAGCATCGGTCACCGATTAACAATCTCGAAAAGACTTTTGAAAGTCGATTGAGCAGTAAAGAAACATTGAAGCGCTCAGCTTAACCAGTAAAAGAATATTAAAACCTCACACCTTATGCTGAGTTCGGAATTATGTGGCCTAAAACAATTAATGCTTAGATTGACGCTGTGCTGCCCGGGTTTTGCATTTGGCCTACATTTGCGGACTCAACACAAGTCTGATACCCCCGCCACGCGTTGCGGTTTCTATCAAATAGGTGCCGTACTACGGGGCTTAAAATTTATTCAACTGTTTATTCAACTGTTTACAATGAGAGCTTACAGTACTTTTACTTGATTGACAATGAATTTTACATTTTTCGCTTTTTTTTAGTTTCCCAGAGCTACATCAGTTAAAAAGCGAAGAATCTCGTGTGTTTTTCTTTATCAAATGGCAAATGCTGGGCCCTTTGCGAGTTTGCTTGAAAATGGCTTCTTGTCGTATTCCGACCGGATGAAAATGCGAAAAACGGCATTGGGCCTTGCAAAACGGCGTGAAGAGAAGCAGCAGATACGGTGATCTTCACCCCGTAAAACTCACACCCCGCCTTGCCCTTGTTCATTTCTAACCTCTATTCTGCCAAATTCCTCGCTAATTCCTCCCCTGCCTTAAATGCCCTTCGCAAACTCTTTTCATCAAGCCCGGCTTCCGGCCTCTCACCAACCATCCCAAAATATAAAATCTTCACCACCCTAGCACCCAAAACTTTCGCCATATATTTTAATACTTTTGGCGCGCCTGATAATAACAGCCTGCCTATAAAGGCCGGCGGCGTAAATGATGTCACTATGACCGCCTTCTTGTTTAGTTTGTCGTTCCTGAATTTCGGCGCTGCAATCTTACCCCAGGGCCAGTAGGCGTAAACCGCTAATCTTTCCATAAAACGTTTCATTATGGCAGTCACCGTCCCTAAATTTACCGGCGATCCCAGAACATAACCATCGGCTTCATCAATCTGCTGCAACATTTCTTCCATATCATCTTCGTGAACACACTCTCCTCTTTTTTCTCCGGCCTCCTGCATACAACTGCGGCAGTTATTACAAAACTCGATTTGCTTTTCGGTCAGATAAATCTTTACCGTCTTCGCGCCCATGGATTCCGCACCTTTGAGGATTTCCGTCACGGCAGAATCTATCATCCTGCCCTTTCGATAACTGCCCACTATACCAACAATTGTGTTACCCATCGTTATGTTGTAATCCCCTTTCCAGAGTTCTTCTTGCACCCTTGTGCCGTTTTATA